>JBBSMV010000407.1:0-1564 GCA_038232975.1 Rhodothermales bacterium | reverse complement strand
CGACCACCCGGCGGCGGCGATTGGGTCCACCCCGCGCGAGAGGCCGTGCTCCCCGTCGCCTAGGCCCTCGCCGAGCCGGAACAGGGCCGCGCGCAGGAGCGGGCCGCGCTCGAGGTCGAACGGCCCGTTCGCCTCGGCCGCCAGCGCTTCGGCGAGCGCCGCCTCGCGCGCCGCGCCCGTGAGCCCGCGGAGGTCGTGGCGCGCGAGCTCGACCGCGCCGGCGCCGTGCCCCGGCGGGTCGGCCACCTGCTCGGGCTCCCCGCCGGGAGCCACGTAGCGCGTGCGCAGCGGCTCGTGGCGGGCGACGACGGCGGCGAGGGCGGCGTCGAGGGCGGCGGCGTCGAGGGGGCCGGTGAGCCGCCACGCCCGCTTGATGTTGTAGAACGGGCTCGCGGGCTCGAGCCGGTGGAGGAACCAGAACCGCCGCTGCGAGAACGTCAGCGGCAGCGACTCCCCTTCCTTGTGTGCGGCGGGTTGAATCGGCGCCGAGTACGCAGGATCGCACTCTTGAAGGAGGGCCAGAATTTCTTCCTTACGCTGGGTCAACTCCTCTCGCAAGTCGGGCGTCAGAGCCTCCTCCGGAGCACTAATGCATAGCCGGCCCCCTTCGGCCCGGAGCCAGATATCCCGGCGCCGCAGAGAAGACAGAAACTCAACCGCTGTCATATCTCTATCTCCACACGTTTGCCCAAGGGTGGAATAGGTACGTCCTTTCTAGCGGCCCAGCCGATGTTCTCGATGAGCTCTGCCACCGAGGCCACAGTGGGGGCCTCGAAGAATGATCGTACGGGCACGCTCACTCCAAATGCATCCCGCATCCGGGCAATCACACGCATAGCCGAGAGCGAGTGGCCGCCGAGCTCAAAGAAGCTATCCTCTCGTCCCACCCGGTTGAGGCCTAACACTTCCGCCCATATCTCTGCCGCCTTTTCCTCAAGGGGCGTGCGCGGTACCACATACGCCCCTTCCAGATCGGGCCGCGTTGGATCAGGTTCCGGGAGCGCGTGGGGGTCGACCTTCCCGCTCGGCGTCAGCGGCATCGCCTCGAGCCTCATCCACGCCGAGGGGACCATGTACGGCGGCAGATGCTCCCGAGCCCAGCCGCGCAGGGCCTCCTCCGAGACGTCCTCCCCCGCGACGAAGTAGGCCACGAGGTGCGGCCCGGCGGCCCCCTCCTTCAGCATTACCGCACAAGCAGCCACGGCCGGGTGCTGCTCCACGACGGCTTCCACCTCCCCTAATTCGACCCGGTAGCCCCGCAGCTTCACCTGCCGGTCCGCCCGCCCCACGTAAACCAGCACCCCCTCCGGCCGCCAGCGCACGAGGTCCCCCGTCCGGTAGAGACGCTTGCCTGTCCCCGCATCGAGCGAGTCGGTCTCGACGAACGGGTCGGCGACGAACGGGTCTCGGATGAACCGCTCCGCCGTCAGCTCCGGACGACCGAGGTACCCCCGCGCCACCCCCGCCCCTCCGACATAGAGCTCGCCCACGGCCCCTACCGGCACCGGGTTCAGGTTTCGGTCGAGCACGTAGGCCCGCACGTTCGGCAGCGGGCGCCCGATGG
>JBBSMV010000406.1:0-1574 GCA_038232975.1 Rhodothermales bacterium | reverse complement strand
GGATCGCGTCGGCGCGGGCGAAGTCCTTTGCCTTTCGAGCCTCGACGCGCTCGGCGAGGAGGGCCTCGACCTGTTCTGCCAGCGGGTCCTCCTCTTCGGCAGGGCTGCCGGTGGCGGGGTAGACGATCCCGAGGAGGTCGTTGACCTGGTCGAGAAACGTCCGGGCCGGCTGCGCCGAGGCGGCGTTGAGGTCCTGCCCGTGGATGCGGCCGACACCGTCGAGCATGGCGGCGAGGGCGCGCGGCGTGTTGAGGTCGTCGCACATCCCGGCGAGGGCCTGCGCGTAGGCCGCGTCGAGCGCGTCACTGAAAGCCGGATCGGGGGCACCCGGGCGTGCCTCGGCCTGCGGGAGGAGCGCGTCGTAGGCGTGCCGGATGCGGGCGACGAGCTTGGCGGCGCTCTGGAGGTTGGCCTCGGTGAAGTTGAACGGCTTGCGGTAGTGCCCGGACAGCAGCGCGTACCGCACCGCGAGCGGGTCGAGGCCGCGCCCGCCCTCGCGCTCCGGCGCGATGAGGTCGCCGACGGTGAGGAAGTTGCCCTTCGACTTCGCCATGCGCTCGCCCTCGACGCGGAGGAAGCGGGTGTGGACCCAGAGGCGGGCGAAGGGCACGTCGCCGAGGCTCTCGGCCTGCGCGATCTCGCACTCGTGGTGCGGGAAGATGAGGTCCTCGCCGCCGGTGTGGACGTCAATCGTCTGGCCGAGGTACTGCTCGGCCATCACCGAGCACTCGATGTGCCAGCCGGGGAAGCCCCAGCCCCACGGGCTGTACCACTGCATCAGGTGCCCAGGGTCCTTCTTCCAGAGGGCGAAGTCGCGCGGGTCGCGCTTGGCCTCGTCGGTGACCACGGCGCGGCTCTCGGCCGCCGCGCCGGTCTCGAGGCCCTCGGCGGCGACGTTGCCGCTGAGCTTGCCGTAGGCCGGGAAGCTCGGGACGTGGAAGTAGACCCCGCCCTCGGTCTCGTAGGCGTGCCCGGCCGCGACGAGGCGCTCGACGGCGCGGATCTGCTCGCGGACGTGCTCGGTGGCGCGCGGGCGGACGTCCGGCTCCAGCAGGTTCAGCGCCTGCCAGTCTTCGAGGAGGGCGTCGGTGGAGTGCCGGGCGAGGTCCCAGACGTTGGCGAAGCGCGCGCCGTCCTTCGAGCGGAGGGCGGCGGCGAGCTTGTCCTCGCCTGGCGCGTCGGCCAGGTCGTCGTCGGTGAGGTGGCCGCCGTCGGTGACGTTGCTCGCGTAGCGCGTGCTCCAGCCGAGGGCGCGCGCGGTGCGGAGCAGGAGGTCCGTCGTCAGGAACGAGCGGAAGTTGCCGATGTGGGCGTAGGAGTAGACCGTCGGCCCGCAGCCGTAGACCCGCAGCAGCGGCCGGCCGTCGGCGTCGCGCTGACTCGGCTCGACGGCTTCGATCTGCCGGGTGAGCGTGTTGGTGAGGCGGAGGGTGGGGGCAGTCATAGAGAGTTGATATAAAACGTAAGGCGTAAAACGTAAGGGTGCCGCGGAGCGAAACGGGAGAGTAGAGTGCCCTTACGCATCACGTTTTACGTTTCACGCATCAACGTGCTGCCGGGCGGCCTGCTGCATC
>JBBSMV010000405.1:0-1606 GCA_038232975.1 Rhodothermales bacterium | reverse complement strand
GCGGCGCGCTCGCGGTTTAGCATCACCTCGCCCCCGAGCTCCGTGCCGTCCTTGAGGTAGCCGAGAAACAGGTTCGCGTCGGTCACGGCCGGCGTCTCGCCTCCCTTATCATATGAGGCTGGACCAGGCTCCGCCCCGGCCGAGTGAGGCCCGACGCGCAAAGCGCCGCCCGCGTCGACCCAGGCGACGGAGCCGCCGCCGGCGCTAACGGTGTGGATGTCTACCGCCGGGAGCCCTATCGGGACGCCCGAGATCTCGGTCTCCGTCGTGGTAAGCGCCTCGCCGCCCAGGATCGCGGCCACGTCCGTGCTCGTACCGCCCATGTCAAAGGTCAGGAGGTTCTCGTATCCGCTGGCCGCCGCGAGATAAGCCGCGCCGACGACCCCGCCGGCCGGACCCGAGAGGACACACGCCGCTGCACCCCGGGCGGCGGCTTCGAGGTCTATGACCCCGCCGGATGACTGCATCACCAGAGGCTCCGGCATCCCGGCCCCCTCTACTTGGTCGTCCAGGCTCCCGAGGTAGGTGGCGAGCCTCGGGCCGAGGTAGGCGTCGGCCGCCGTGGTAGAGAACCGCTCGTACTCCCGGAACTCCGGCAGAACCTCGCTCGACAGCGAGACGTGGAGGCCCGGCAACTCCTCGCGCAGGATCTCCCCGACTCGCATCTCGTGCTTGGGGTGCATGAAGGCGAAGATCAGGCACACCGCGACGGACTCGACCTCAGACTGCCGCAACGCCTCGACCGTCTCCCGGAGGCTACCCTCGTCCAGAGGCTCTATCTCCCCTGCCTGCCCCATCCTCTCCTTCACGGTAAAGCGCAAGTCTCGCGGGACGAGCGCGGGCGGGCGATCCCGGGTCAGGTTGTACAGGTCGGGGCGGCTCTGGCGCGCTATCTCCAGCACGTCCCGGAAGCCTTCCGTGGTAACGAGGGCGGTATTCGCGCCCTCGCGTTCTAGCAGGGCGTTCGTGGCGACCGTCATGCCGTGGGCGAACGCGGCCACGCTCTCCGGCCGGATGTCCGCGGCCCGGATGCTGTTCATAACGCCTCTGGATTGATCCTCCGGTGTAGAGGGGACTTTTGCCGTAACGACCTCCCCGCCGCCGATTGCGACGAGGTCCGTAAAGGTTCCCCCAACGTCCACCCCGAGCCTCATGCCGCTCTCTGTAGCTTCGTTCATCCTCCGACCACCCCGAATACGCTTAGCAGCGTGTAGCCGCCGAGAAACGTGGCGACGAGCACGACGATGCCACCCAGAATGTTACCCAGTATCCCGTTACGATAGCGGCCCAGGAGATCCTCGCGGTTCATCACGATCAGCAGGACTATCGCGACCAGCGGAAGTAAGACACCGTTCGCTGCCTGGGCGACGAGGATGGCCTGCACCGGGTTGGTCCCGAAGAACGCGAGGACGGTGCCGACGAGCACCACTATTCCCCAGACGCCGCGAAATTTCCAGCTACGCAGGTCGCGATCCCAACCGAGTGCCCCCGTGGTCGCGTAGGCTGCCGCGAGCGGGGCGGTAACGGCGCTCGTCATGCCCGCGCCGAAGAGCCCGATCGCGAAGAACCACTTCGCGGCCGGACCGAGGAGCGGTTCTAGCTGGGT
>JBBSMV010000404.1:0-1609 GCA_038232975.1 Rhodothermales bacterium | reverse complement strand
CGAGCGCCTGTAGCACGTGGAGCAGGTGGCGGATGTCCTCGAAGTGGAGGCCCGTCGTCGGCTCGTCGAGGATGTAGACCGTGCTGCCGGTGCCGGGGCGGGAGAGCTCCTTCGAGAGCTTGACGCGCTGCGCCTCGCCGCCGGAGAGCGTGGTGGCCTGCTGCCCGAGGCGGACGTAGCCGAGGCCCACGGCGTCGAGCGTGCGGAGCTTGCGGGCGATCCGCGGGACGGCCTCGAAAAACGCCAGCGCCTCCGACACCGGCATCGCCAGGACCTCGGCGATGTTCTTGCCCTTGTACCGGATCTCGAGCGTCTCGGGGTTGTAGCGCCGCCCCTTGCACGTCTCGCAGGCGACGTAGACATCCGGCAGGAAGCTCATCTCCAGCTTCACGATCCCCGCGCCCTTGCACGTCTCGCACCGCCCGCCCTTCGTGTTGAACGAGAACCGCCCCGGCTTGTAGCCCCGGATTTGCGCCTCGGGGAGCTGCGCGAAGAGGTCGCGGATGTAGGTGAAGAGCCCGGTGTAGGTCGCCGGGTTGCTTCTAGGCGTTCGGCCAATCGGCGACTGGTCAATGGCGATGACCTTGTCCACGTGCTCCAGCCCGGAGATCTCGTCGTAGGGGAGCGGGACGCGCTGCGCGTGGTGGAAGTGGGCGGCGAGGATCGGGTAGAGCGTCTGGTTGACGAGCGACGATTTCCCGCTGCCCGAGACGCCGACGACGCAGGTGAACGTCCCGAGCGGGAGGCGGAAGGTCACGTCTTTGAGGTTGTGCCCGCGCGCGCCCTCGAGCACGACCTGGTGCCCGTTTCCCTCGCGCCGCCGGGCCGGGACCGGAATCTGCCGGTCGCCGGTGAGGTAGGCCACCGTCAGGCTGTCGGATGCGGAATTGCCCGCAGGGTTTTGACTACTCAAACCCCTACCCGCCGATCCCTTCGCCAGCTCGGCCGGCGTGCCCGCGCCGAGGACGTGCCCGCCGTACTCCCCCGCGCCCGGCCCGAGGTCCACGACGAAGTCTGCCGCCTCGATCATCTCGCGGTCGTGCTCGACGACGAGGACCGAGTTGCCGAGGTCGCGGAGGTGGCGGAGCGAGGCGATGAGCTTGCCGTTGTCGCGCGGGTGCAGCCCGATCGAAGGCTCATCCAACACGTAGAGCACGCCGGTGAGCTGGGTGCCGATCTGGGTGGCGAGGCGGATGCGCTGGCTCTCGCCGCCGGAGAGCGTCCGCGCCGTGCGGTCGAGCGTGAGGTAGTCCAGCCCGACGTTCAGCAAAAAATCCAGCCGCTCGACGATCTCCTTGACGACCGGCTCGCCGATCGTCGCCTGCCGGCCCTCCAGCTCCAGGCCGTCGAACCAGGCGCGGAGCGAGCGGAGGTCTTGCTGGACGAGGTCGGCAATCGAGGCATCGCCCTCGTAGGTGCCGGTGTTGCCGATCCGGTAGCTGAGGCTCTCGGGCTTGAGGCGGCCGCCGCCGCAGGTCCGGCACGGGCGCACCCGCATGAACGCCTCGGCCCACCGCTTCTGCGTGGACGAGTTGGTCGTCGCGTGGGTGTGGGCGATGTGCTGGTAGACCCCGCCGAAGCGGTGCTGGTACTTCACCTCGCGGCCTTT
>JBBSMV010000403.1:0-1631 GCA_038232975.1 Rhodothermales bacterium | reverse complement strand
GGCGAACCCGTGTGTTCGCCTTGCTCGAGCCCGGCACCACGCCCGAACAGCAAGACGGCGAACGGGGTGCCCGCCGCCGCGCCGCCTGCGTCGTATTGCCCGAATCTTACCTGTGGCTCGTCGCCGCCCGCGCCGCCTCCCACGCCGCCGCGACCGCCTCCGGGGTCACATCCGCCGTCACCGTGGCCTGCCCCACCGCTTCCAGCACCACGAGCCGCAGCCGCCCGCCGCGCCGCTTCTTGTCCGTCGCCATCGCCGCCGTGAGCGCCTCCGTGGAGACCCCGCCGAGGGGCGGGACCGGCAGCCGGGCGACGAGCGCCTCGGCCCGGCCGAGTGGCACGTCGGGGTGGAGGGCGCGCGAGAGGTGGAGCGCGGCCCGCATCCCGAGCGCGACGGCCTCGCCGTGCGTGAACGTCCCGTAGCCCGCCGTCCGCTCGATGGCGTGGCCGAAGGTGTGCCCGAAGTTGAGGAGCGCCCGCCGCCCCGCCTCGCGCTCGTCCTCGGCCACGATGCCGGCTTTGATCGCGGCGGCCCACCGGACGAGCGGCCCCACCACCGACGGCTCGCGTTGGAGCACGTCCTCCCAGTGCGCGTCGAGCCAGTCGGCGAACCCGCCGTCGGCGACGAGGGCGGCCTTGACGACCTCGGCCAGGCCGCTCGTCCACTCGCGCTCGGGGAGCGTCCGGAGCGTCGCCGGGTCGGCCAGGACGAGGCGGGGCTGCCAGAGCGCGCCGACGAGGTTCTTGCCCGCCGCGTGGTTGATCCCGGTCTTGCCGCCGATGGCGCTGTCGGCCTGCGCGATGAGCGTCGTCGGGAGGTGGACGAGCGGAAGGCCGCGCAGCAGCGTCGCGGCGGCGAACCCCGCGAGGTCGCCGACGACCCCGCCGCCGAGCGCGAGCACCGGCGTCTGACGGTCTATCCCCAGCCCGAGCGCCCAATCGTACAGCGCGGCGAGCTGTTCGAGTGCCTTGCTGGCCTCGCCCGGCGGGACGACATGCGCCTCCACCGTCCAGCCATCGCCTCCCAGCGCGGCCCGCAGCCCGTCGAGGTAGAGCGCCGCCACGGTCTCATCGGTCACGACGAGGCAGCGGTCGGCGGTCAGCCCGGCCTCGCGCAGGAGGCCGGGCGCGTCGGCGAGCGGGCGGAAGTGGACGGTGTAGCCGCGCCCGTGCGGAAGGGCGACGCCAACGGGGGAAAGTGGGGCCATATCGAAAGCTACAGCCTGCGGTGCCCGAGGGTGCCATCCCCGAACGCGCCGACGCCCCCGGCGCATGGCACCGGAGGCGTCGGACATTCAGCCGGTCAGGTCGAAGGGGCCAGGGTCACGCGCTCTAGGCTCTGTTCGGAAACTCGAAGAGGAAACTCGAAGAGGCTGTCATCCCGGACCCCGATCCGGGATCTCACGGGGCCTGAGGTGCCGTTCTGAGATGGGCTTCGCCGCTGCTGCGCGGTCTGAAACGAGTTCAGGATGACACCAAAGGGAGTTTCCGAACACGCCCTAGTGGTCTGTCAAGCGATGATAGACGGGTAGAGCCGCCTCAGTTTCACTCGCGCATCAGCCGTCGTTAACTGCCAGTCTACGCCGCGCTGCTGCCCGTTGCGTGAGCCGTACCAGGCCCGGACCTCCCGCT
>JBBSMV010000402.1:0-1632 GCA_038232975.1 Rhodothermales bacterium | reverse complement strand
CCCGCCGAGGCGGGCGGGGCGTGGTGCACGACGCCGTCGGGCTGAAATTACGGTAACGAGCGGAATATGCCAGGTATGCCAAAACGCCCTGACTAAAAAGCGCTCTCCGGGTCCCGCTACAGCTCCTTCTCGAACCGGATGCGGTAGTCCTGGTAGGTGGCGTTGTAGCCCGCCGCTGTGACTTTGAAGCCTTCGCGCAGCCCCAGGACCGTCATGCCGGGGTGCATATTAGGGAACGTGTCGTAGGCAAAGCGCTCATAGCCGAGCGTCCGCGCCTCGCGCTCCATCGCCCCGAGGAGCGTTCGCGCGATCCCGCGCCCCCGGCAGGCTTCGAGCACGCCGCCCTTCGCGCTGTAGTACGTCGCCTCGCTCAGCCCGTAGCCGACCTTGAACCCGACTGCCTCGCCGTCGAGCCACGCGAGGAACAGCATCAGGTCGCGCCGGTCGAGCTGGTTGATGACACGGGCTTCGCCGAAGATGGTGCGGTTCAGCCGCCGGATCGTCGGGAAGTCCTCCATCCCCACGCGGGCGACGTGGGCGGTGCCGGGTTCGGTCGTGGTCTGCACAGCGGGGGCAGGGCTAGTCTCCCAAAGAATACACACACTCGGCCTCAGAACGGAAGGCCGTCCCTCGTGTCGCGGGCGGGCGGTAGCTGCGGCCGGGCCGGCGCGTCAAGCTGCGCCGTCTCCGCTTCTTCGTCCTCGGCGAGCGTCCACGGCTCCAACAAACGCTCGGGCACGTCGGCGAGGAAGCGGCTGGGGTTGGTGAAGAAGTCCCCGGCGCGGCGGCGGGTCTGCACCGCCGGGTAGCTCACGAAGAGGTCCCGCTCGGCCCGCGTGAGCGCGACGTAGAGCAGGCGGAGCTCCTCGTCCAGCTCCGCCTCGTCCTTCACCGCGTACTGGCTCGGGAGGATGCCGTCGAGGGCCTGGATCACAAAGACGGTAGCGAACTCCAGCCCCTTCGCGCTGTGGATCGTCGAGAGGACGAGCGGCGGCTCGTCCTTGTGGGTCCCCTCCACGTCCGTCGCCGTCAGGTCAATTGGGTCGAGCGCGAGCGATTCGAGGAGGGCGGCGCGGCTGCGGTGGCCCTCGACGATCCCGGCGAAGCTCTCCAGGTCCTGCGCCCGCTTGGTGAAATCCTCGAAGTAGACCCGCTCCAGCGTCGGCTGGTAGTAGGCGAGCAGCGCCTCCACCTGGGCGGGCAGCCCCAGCGCGCCGGCCCGCATCCGCTGGAGCAGCTCGCCGAGCTGCCGGAGGCGGGCCTCGAAGCGCGGCGAGACGGCCGGCGCGGCGAGCGTGTACGGCTCGTCGGCCGCCAGCACCCAGTCCACGAGCTCCTGCGCCGTCCGCGGCCCGATCCCCTCGACCAGCTTCAGCACCCGGTTCCAGGCGACCACGTCGGAGGGGTTCTCGGCGACCCGGAGGTGGGCCACGACGTCTTTGATGTGCGCCGCCTCGGTCAGCTTCAGCCCGCCGAACTTGACGAACGGAATCCGCCGCCGGTCGAGCTCCACTTCGAGGTCATAGGAGCTGAACCCGCTGCGGAAGAGAACTGCCATCCGGCTCAGCGCCGTCCCCTCCTCCCGAAGCTGGAGCACCATGTCGCAGACGAACCGGCTCTGCCAGCGGTCGT
>JBBSMV010000401.1:0-1639 GCA_038232975.1 Rhodothermales bacterium | reverse complement strand
GCGCCCGTGACGAGGGCGGCGACGAGGTCGCCCGTGGCCGGCGCGAGTGTGATGCCGAGCATGGCGTGGCCCGTCGCAACGGTCAGGTTGCGCACCGCCGCGGGCCGGCCGATGAGCGGGAGGCCGTCGGGCGTGCAGGGGCGGAAGCCGGCCCACGCCCCGGCCGGGTCGGCCTCCACGGCGTCGAGCCGGAGGTAGGCCGGCACGGCCCGGAGGAGGGCGCGCACGCGGCGCTCGTTGACCGCCGGGTCGAGGCCGGCGAGCTCGAGCGTGCCGGCGAAGCGGAGGCGGCCCTCGGGCAGCGGCGTCACGGCGACCTTCGCCTCGGTCAGCAGGACGGGCCGTCGGGGCACCGGGCCGTCGGGGGAGACCGTCACGCTGTAGCCCTTAGCCGGCTCCACGAGCAGCCGCAGCCCGAGGCCGTGCCCGATCTCCGCAGACCACGACCCCGCCGCAAGCACGACCTCGCCCACCGCGATCTCCCCTGCGCCGTCTGAAGTGCAGTGACGTGCCCATCGCGCCGGGCGAAGCCGGTCACCTCGGTGTGCGGGAGGAACCGCACGCCGTCAGCTTCGAGGAGGCCGCGGAGCGCGGCCGTCATCCGCTCCGGGTCCACGATGGCATCCTGCGGGAAGTAGATGCCGCCGATGCCCTCCGCCACCGCCGGCTCCAGCGCCTGCACGGCGTCGGGGCCGAGCACGTCCACCTCCAGCCCGGCGCGGCGGGCGTGCTCGGCGAGGGCGAGGTTCTCGCCGCGCCCGTGCTCGCTCCGGTGCACCATGAGCAGGCCCGTCGGCCGGAAGCCGACGTCGAGGCGCTCGGCGAGGGCGGCGTAGTGGGCGACGCCGCGCAGCCCGAGGTCGGCCAGAACCGGACCGGACCGGCGGACGTGGGCGGCCGTCGCCGAGCGGGCGAAGCGCCAGAGCCAGCGCGCGAGCGCCGGGTCGAGCCGGGGGCGGACGTAGAACGGGCTTTCGGGGTCGAGCAGCCAGCGGAACCCCTGCGTCATGACGCCCGGCGCGGCGAGGGGGACGACGTGGCTCGGCGCGACGTAGCCCGCGTTCCCCCACGAGCACGCCGCCCCGATCCCGCCCCGGTCGAGCACGACGACCTCGCGCCCGCGCTGCCGGAGCGCCCGGGCGGCCCACAGCCCCACGGCCCCGCCGCCGATGATTGCTACGTCCGCCTCGCGTTCCATACCGGCGAAGCTACAGACGAGGGGCGGGCCGGCCGTCCTGCACGGGGAGTTCTTCTCTTATTCGGTCAGTCTGAGCATTGGGGACCGCGCGCGGCTCTAGCTTGCAGGCATCACTTCAGATACCCCGTTCCCGGTTCATCCCCGTCTCGGAAGCGGACCTCCTATGACTGCTCTCCGAGAACGCCCCCTCTGGCTCCGAACGGCTTTAGCCTGTGAGTCAGGGCTTCGCAAGCCATTTCTGATCCCCCGCCGGGTTTGCAGTCGCTCGCTGCGCTCCCTCCTGGCTTCACGCGGCTGTCCCCCTTGTCAAGGGCAGGGCTGCTAAGTTCTCATCGTCTCAGATGCAAAGATGGTAGTCATTCCCGCGAAGGCGGGAATCCAGAAGGCGTGCTGGGCGCTCTGGATTCCCGATCGGGGTCGGGAATGACGGTGCTTTTGAGG
>JBBSMV010000400.1:0-1665 GCA_038232975.1 Rhodothermales bacterium | reverse complement strand
GCGGTGCGGACGACGAGGACCGCCGGGCGGGGCGAGACGACGCCGCTCACGAAGTCGTAGGCGTACCACCCATTCCCGGCCCCGCCGGGGATCGCGGTCTCGGTCTTGTCCGGGCCCCGGTCTTGGGCGAACAGCGAGTCGGGCGGCGCGCTCGTGACGGCGGAGAAGCTCGTGTCGCCGAGTACGGCGGCCGCGCCCTCGCCCGGCCCCGACGCGCCGCCGTTCGCGAGGATCGTCGTCGAGCGGAAGGCGAGGTCCCACGCCGCCGAGGCCGAGTCGGCGACGGGGACGAGGGCGTTGTCGCGGAGGCTGAAGAAGGCGAAGTGGCCGTCCTCGCCTCGGGCGTCGAGGTCGGCGACGGTGTAGGTCACCGGCTCGGACGGCGTGGACGGTTGGGACGCGGCACCGACGGCGAGGGCGAGCGGGAGGGCGAGGGCGAGGAGGCGGCGCATGTGATCGCGGTGTTAAATAGGAGAGGGGTACACTACGCGTGGAACATCCGCCTGCCCGTTCCGTGCCGGTGAATTTCGTATGGCGTATGCTGGCACGAAACCTGCCAGTTTCGCGGTTCCCTACAACCGGCAGGCCATGTCCTCGCTCCTCGCTCCCCCAGCTCGCGTCCCCGTGCGTCGCCTCTCCGCCCGAAACCGCCGAATCCGATCCCGTGCGCGGCAGGGGGTGGAGCGGACCGAGACCGAGACGGCTGCGCAGCAGCGGCTCCGCGAGGACATCGCGAACGTGGTCACGCACGGGGCGGGCCTGCTGATGGCCGTCGCCGGGGTGCCCGCGCTCATCGTGCTGGGGGCGCTGCGCGGCGGGGCGATCCACACGGCCAGCTTCGCCGTCTACGGCACGACGCTCCTGCTCGTCTACCTCTCGTCCACGCTCTACCACGCGTTCCAGGAGCCGAGGATGCGCCGCATCTTCCGCATCCTCGACCATGCGGCGATCTACCTGCTCATCGCCGGGACCTACACGCCGTTCATGCTCATCAGCCTCAACGGGCCGTGGGGCTGGACGCTCCTCGCGCTCGTCTGGGTTCTGGCGGCGCTCGGCTGCACCTTCAAGATCCTCTCGATGAAGCGCTTCGCGCGCTACTCGACGGCGTTCTACCTCGCGATGGGTTGGCTCGTCGTGATCGCCATCGAGCCGATCATCGAGGCGGTGCCGGCGGCGGGGCTGGGGTGGCTCATGATCGGCGGGCTGTGCTACACCGGCGGCGTGGTGTTCTTCCTCTGGGAGAACCTGCCCTACAACCACGCCATCTGGCACCTCTTCGTCATCGCCGGCAGCGTCTGCCACTACATCGCGATCCTGCTCTACGTGTGGTGAGTCGGAGGTCGGGAAGTCGGGAGTCCTCCTCGGGCAACCGGACTCCCTTACAGCTTCCGGTCCTTCCAATTGATCCGGGGGAAGAGCAGCAGCACCGTCGGGAGCGTGGCGAGGTAGAAGAACAGGTAGGCCTCCCAGAGCGCGAACGTGCGGAGCAGGCCGCGCCGCTCGGGACCGAGGGTCGCCCGCAGCGCGGCGAGGTCGGCCCCCACTTTGAGGCCCAGCACGGCGAGCGCCGGGCCGGGCACGAGGAAGAGCGCCACGAGCGGGAGCAGGTGCGCGAGGTGCGTCACGGCGTAGACCCCGTGGACCCAGAGCTTCGACTGCGTCCCG
>JBBSMV010000399.1:0-1665 GCA_038232975.1 Rhodothermales bacterium | reverse complement strand
GGTTCGACACCCTGTGGGCCTACCTCCAGACGACGCTGGCGTACGTCGCGCCGCCCGCGCTCGCGCTCTTCATCCTCGGCGTGTTCTGGCCGCGCGCGAACGCGAACGGGGCGCTCTGGGGCATGGCCGCCGGCCACCTCGGCGCGCTCGTCTTCCTGGTCCTCAGCATCACCGGCGTCCTCCGGTTCCAGTTCCTCTACCTCCCGCCGATCCTGCTCGCCATCAGCATGGCGGTGATGGTTGTGGTCAGCCTCCAGGGCGCGCCGCCAGCCGCAGAGAAGACGGAGGGGCTGATGTGGACCCCGGCGTTCTGGCGCGCCGAGACCGAGCGCCTGCAAACCGTCCCGGCGTGGAAGAACTACCGCGTGCAGTCGGCCGTGCTCGTGGCGCTGACGGCGCTCGTCGTCGGGCTGTTCTGGTAACCTAGCGCCCCGGCTTCCGGCGATAGCGCACGGCGAGGACGAGCACGCTCCCGGCGAGCGCGAGCGTGACGATGTTCGCGACGATGAGCGGGAGGTCGGCGATGAGGAAGCCGTAGACGAGCCACAGCACGATGCCCGTGCAGAACACGGCGTACATCCCGAGCGAGATGTCGTCGGCGCGGCGGGAGCGCCACACCTTCAGCACCTGGGGCAGGAACGAGAGCGTGGTGCACGCGGCGGCGGCGAACCCGAGCGCGGTGACGGAGGAAGCATCCACAGGGCCTCGGGTTAGCGCGTCTCGTACTTCACGCCGATGAACGGAAGCAGCGGGAGCTGGTCCACACGGCGGACGGTGAAAATGTCGAAGTAAAACAGATTCGCGCGGTCGTAGAGATTGATGACGCCGCCCTGCACGCTCAGCGCGCCCGCTCCGACGGTGAACGTCCGCTCGACGGAGAGGTCGAGTCGGTGATAGGCCGGGAGCCGCGCCCCGTAGGCCCGGCGGTAGAGCACGCGCGGGACGCCGTAGATCGCACGGACATCCGGGAGCGGGAAGAGCGGCACGAGCGTGTCGAACCCGTAGGGCTGGGTGAACGGGAGGCCCGAGCCGTACTGCCACCGCGCGCTCGCCGTGAAGCGGCCGATGTTGAGGCTGAAGAGGGTGTTGACCTGGTGGCGGCGGTCGTGCGGGGGACTGTACTGCTGCACCGCGCTGCCGAGCGTGCCTTCGAGTGTGGCCTGTTCGAGCGTGTATTCGGTGCGGGCGAGGCCGTAGCCGACGAAGAGGTAGGCCGGGCCGCGCTGCCATTCCAGGCGCGTGTCGAGCCCCCGGACCGTGCCCTCGGCCGAAGTGAGGCGGGTGGTGAACTGCGCGATCTGGCTCCAGATCGGCACGGCGAGGTCGCGCAGCTCCTTCGCGTAGACCTCGGCTGCGAGGCGGAACGGCCCGACGCGCTGCTGCACGCCCGCCATCGCATGCACGGCCTCGGCCTGCCCTCCGCCGACGGGATTCGGGAGCCACGCGAGGAAGACGGAGCCGGCGTCGCGCTCGTCGCTGATGCCGTTGATGGTCTGCCGGTAGAGCCCGGCCGCGGCGCTGACCTGCGTCGGCCCGTCTTCGCCCCAGAGCCGCCACGCGAGGCGGAGCCGGGGCTCCAGGCTGAGGTCGTAGTCGCCGAAGTAGGTCGTGACGGCGAGGCCGGGGCGGACCTCGAGGCCGCCGCCCGGCTCCCACACGGCTTCG
>JBBSMV010000398.1:0-1685 GCA_038232975.1 Rhodothermales bacterium | reverse complement strand
TCATCACGTCCTCGTCTTCGAGCACGGCCGATGCACCGTCGGTGGCACGACCGTCGCGCTCGACCCCGACCTCGGCATCGTCTACGACCCCGACCGCCTCTTCGACCGATGACCTACGACCTCACGACCGAACCGTGGATTCCCGTGCGCTGGACAGCGGGCGAGGGCGGCCCGCCCGCCGTCGGGCTGCGCGATGCGCTCACCGAGGCGCACCGGATCGCCGAAGTCGCCGCGCCGAGTCCGCTCGAAACCGTGGCGATCTACCGGCTGCTGCAAGCCCTCTTCGTCCGGCTCTACGTCCACCCCGAAGACGCCGACGACGACGAGGGCTGGACCGATACGGCGTGGGACGACGTGTGGGACGCCCGCCGGTTCGACGCCGGGCACATCGCCGATTACTTCGACCGCTGGCAGAGCGACGAGGCCGACCCGCCGCGCTTCGATCTGCTCCACCCGGACCGCCCATTCTACGGTCACCCCGACCCCGCGACGCCGAATACCGGCCCGCTCTCGTGGCTGACCCCGACGCGGGCGAAGGGCAACAACGAGACGCTCTTCGACCACACGCTCGACGCCGCGAACGCCCCGCTCTCTCCGGCCGAGGCCGCCCGCGCGCTCCTCGCTGCCCACGCCTACAGCCTCGGCGGACTCGCCGGCCCCGGGCGGCCGAGCTACCAGGAAGGCCCGCTCGTCTCCGGCCTCGTCTTCTGGCTTCGGGGCGAGAGCCTGTTCGAGGCACTCCTGCTGAACACGCCGTCCGACACCGGCGCGCGCCTCGAATCCCCCGAGCGCGACGCGCCCGCGTGGGAGCGCGAGTTGCCCGGTGACGACGACCGGCCCGAGTTAGGATATCTCGACTATCTCACGTGGCAGTCCCGCCACGTCCGGCTCGTCGCCGAGGAGCAGGGCGGCGAGGCCGTGGTGACGGACGTACACCTGCGGAGCGGGCCGAAGTGGGTATCGGCGGCGCACGACCCGCTCATGGCCCGCCGCGTCTCGCGCAAGGAAGAGGTCTATCCCTTCAAGCTGCAACCGGGCGTCGCGCTCTGGCGGCGTGCCCCGGTGTGGCTCGGCCTCAAACTCGAAAGCGCGAAAGTCGGCTACCCGCCGCGCACGTTCGCCGCGCTCGCGGGTCGGCGAGGGTTCGAGAGCCGGGCCGAAACGGTGGACGTGTTCGGCCTCGCCAACAACAAGGCGAAGATGGAGCTGATCCGCCACGAGCGGATGCCGCTGTTCCCGGCCGTGCTCCGGCTACTACCGTTGCAGGAAAAGGTCAACGAGGCCGTACAGCGCGCCGACCGGCAGATGCAGTCGCTGCGCCGGGCGCTCCGCCGGTTCGCCGCGACGCTCGCGCCGGGCAAGCCCGAGGACGTCCGCACCCGCGCCGACGGGCTGCAAGCCGAGGAGCGGTTCTGGACGTGGCTCGAGACCGGCTTCCTCTACGGCGGCGAGCACGAGCCGGGCTTCGAGGACTGGCTCGCCGGCCTCGCCGCGCTCCCGAGCGCTGACGAAATCCGTGATGAGAAGCTCTCGGACGACACGGGGGACGCGCTCCGCCTCCACCTCGCAGCTTGGACCCGCACGCTCCACCGCGCCGCGATGCGCGCCTACGACGAGGCCACGCGCGACTTCGTCACCTCGCCGCGCCGGCTCGAAGCCGTCGCCCGAGGCCGCAACGCCCTCCG
>JBBSMV010000397.1:0-1697 GCA_038232975.1 Rhodothermales bacterium | reverse complement strand
CACTACCCCTCCAGCCGCTCGCGCAGCACCGAGAGTACGGCGGCCTCGTCCGGCTCCAGCCCGGCCGGCGTGTTGCCCGCGTTGCGCCGCCGCATCGCCGCCAGCAGCGTCCCGTCGCAGTAGGCCGCCGCGATGTCGGGGTGGACGTAGTACTTCCGGCTCACGGCGACGGTGTTGCCCAGCCCCTCAGCGACCTCCTTCACCACGTCGGCGCAGTGGCGGGCGGCGGCTTTTTCGTCCTCGGCCTCGCCGCGCGCGCGCAGCGCTCGGGCGGCCAGGACGGTCCCGCCCCAGGTGCGGAAATCCTTCGCCGTGAAGTCCTCGCCGGTGGTCTCGCGGAGGTAGGCGTTCACGTCGCCCGAGCCGATGGCGCGCTTGCCGGCGTCGGTGTAGTACTGGAAGAGCGTGTAGCCGGGGATGTCGCGGCAGGCCTTGACGAGGCGGGCGAGGCCCTTGTCGCGGAGGGCCACCTCGTGCTCCTTGCCGCTCTTGCCGACGAACGAGAACCAGACCTCGGAGCCGTCGAAGTGAACGTGGCGGTCACGAAGGGTGGTCAGGCCGTAGGAGGCATTGGCCTCGGCGTACTGCGGGTTGCCGATGCGGATGAGGGTCTGGTCGAGGAGGCTGACGGCGAGGGCGAGGACCTTGTCGCGCCCGAGCTCCGGCCGCCGGAGGTCGTGCTCGGCGCGGCTGCGGATCGCCGGGAGCGCCTCGCCGAAGGGGATCATGCGGTTGAACTTGACCCGGCTGCGGACCTCGGCCCAGCGCGCGTGGTAACGGTACTGCTTGCGCCCTCTCGCGTCGCGGCCCGTCGCCTGGAGGTGGCCGTTCGGGCGGGTGCAGACCCACACGTCGTCCCAGGCGGGCGGGAGCACGAGCGCCTCGATCCGCTCGCGCTCGGCGTCCGGGACGAGGTCGCCGTCGGGGTCGTGGTAGGAGAACCCCCGGCCGCGGCGCGTGTAGCCCGGCTCGCGGTCGGTAACGTAGACGAGGCCGGCGACCGCGACCGCGTCCTGCGGGTCGGTCGAGAGGAGGGCGGCGGTATCGGAAGAGCGAGCCATGAGAAGGGAGAGGGGCCTTCTAGACCGGGGCGGGGCGGAGGTTTCGGACC
This sequence comes from Rhodothermales bacterium, assembly GCA_038232975.1. Lineage (GTDB taxonomy): Bacteria > Bacteroidota > Rhodothermia > Rhodothermales > JANQRZ01 > JANQRZ01. The sequence goes on along the minus strand of JBBSMV010000397.1, from coordinate 586 downwards.
GAGACCGGGGATCGAGGATGACCGCACCGCGCCGGATTCTGCCTCTTCTTCACCCTGGTGCCCCGGACCCGCGCGGCACGCTGGCGAGTAGAGCGCTAGACCTGCCCGCCGCCGCTCATGCCCACCGCCGCCCTCCCCCCGAAGCTCCAGACCTTCGTCGACGAGCTCGGCTCGCTCGACAAGATGACGCGGACGCTGCTCCTGCTCGACTACGCCGACGCCCTCGGCGACTACCCGGACGAGGCCCGGACGGACCCCTACCTCGTCCCCGGTTGCGTCTCGCGCGTGTGGCTCGACGCCGACTGCCGCGACGGGCGGATGCACTACCGCGCCGCCGCCGAGGGGCAGATCGCGCAGGGCATGGTCGCCCTGCTCGTCGGCGGCCTCAGCGGCGAGACGCCCGAGACGGTCCTCGCCGTGGACCCGTCGTTCATCGGCGACGCCGGCCTGGCCGAGAGCCTGACGCCGGCCCGTCAGGGCGGCCTGGCCGCGATGCTCCAGCGGATGCAGCAGGCCGCCCGGCAGCACGTTGATGCGTGAAACGTAAAACGTGATGCGTAAGGGCACTCTGCTCTCCCGTTTCGCT
>JBBSMV010000396.1:0-1701 GCA_038232975.1 Rhodothermales bacterium | reverse complement strand
CTTCCCTCTCTCTGGTTGTCCTCAAGCCGCTCGGCTTCGGACGCCTCGCCGCCGCCGTCGGTGCCTCGGTCCAGGTCAACCTGCGCGGCCTCGGCGCGGCGACCGTGTACAACGCGGAGACCGCCGGCTCGGTCCTCGCCAACCCGCTCACGAGCGACGCGCAGGGCCGCGTCACGGGCTGGGTTGAGCGCGGGGCCTACACCCTCGTCGTCACGCACCCGGACCTACCGGGGGGCGGCTACACGGAGTTCTTCGACGCCGCGCCGGCGGGCGGCGGGACGGTGGACGGCCCCTGGTTGTCGGACGGGGGCGTCTCCGCAGCGAAGGTCGCCTCGTCCATCAAGGACGCCGCCGCCACGACGGCCGCCCTACGGACACTCGGCGCCGGAGCGCCGCAGGCCGCTGCGGGCAACCACTCGCACTCGGCGCTACCGACCAGCGACGAGAAGGCCGCGCTCGTGGGGAACTCGGGAGCGCCGAGTAGCACTAACAGGTACGTCACTGAGGCGGGCATCGGCGCTGGCGGTGGCGGTGGCGCCACTGGTGCCGCGGGCGGTGTCCTCTCGGGCACCTACCCGAACCCCGACTTCGCGGCCAGCGCCTTCGACAACTCCCTCCGGCCGAACCTGCTCTCGAACCCGTCGTTCGAGGACGGGCTCACGTATCACAGCCTCTCCTCCAATGCGGCGGCGACGATCATCACGACAGGCGGGCGGACCGGCAACAACCTGCTGAAGCTGTCGAACAGCTCGGCGACCGCATCCGAGGCCGGCGTGTACTTGTCCAGCGGGCAGCGGCCCTCCGTCGTGGTCGGGCGGTCCTACGTCGGATCGGTCTACGTCGAGCGGCGCGCGGGCACGACCCGCGACGCCTATGTACGGATCGTGTGGTTCGACGGCGCTGGAGCCGTTGTCAGCATCTCCAATGCACCCGTATCTGCGGTGACGGACACCCGGACGCGGCGCTCGGTCAGCGGCGTCGCTCCGGCCGGGGCAGTCACGGCTCGCGTCGACCTGCTCTACCTCGCCGCCGCCGCCAACAGCGTCGACGCCGTGAACGTCAATGACGCGCAGCTCGAGGAAGGCAGCGTCCCGTCTGTCTTCAACTCGCCCGAGGTGCTGCTCGCCCGCCACGCCGCCGACATGGCGCTGCACTCCTCGGGCCGTGAGCTGGGCTACGCCGAGCGCACGACGGACTTCTCGACCGGTTCGCTCGCGGCGGTCGATATCTCCGGCCCCACGGTCTCCATCACCTTCACGGTGGGCGCTCGGCCGGTCATCGTGGAGGCGGGCTGCGGTTGGGCTGAGAACGCGACGGCTGGAGGCGCGGCGCAGCTCGTGATCGCAGACTCAGCGAACACACAGTTGGCCGACGCGGTAATGCGCACGCCCGTAGGCTCCGGAGGACCCGCGTGGACGCCGCTCTACTGCCGGGCGCGCTTTCCCGCCAACGCCGGGGCCAAGACGGTGAAGCTCCGCGCGGGTGCCGTACTTAGCGGTACTGCGATTCTGCACGGCGCGACCACACGCCCCATGTGGCTTCAGGCCACCGAGGTCTGAGATGGCGCTCGACCGCCGGTACACGTCCGCCGTCTCGGGCGGCGTCGGCTACGCCACGTCGGGCGAGATGGCGATTGTCGGCGTCCCTCGCACCCACGTCCCGGACGGGACCAAGCCCTGCGTGATCTGCATCCGGGGCGCG
>JBBSMV010000395.1:0-1712 GCA_038232975.1 Rhodothermales bacterium | reverse complement strand
TAACCTGTGTGGGGTTCGCCGGGTCCCAGAGATACGAGCGCTGATCGCCCAGGAAGTACAGCACCTTCCAAGCCCCCTTGTTTCTGTTGGCGATGACGCCTGCATGGACGGCGGGATCCTGCGTGTTCACCTCGCACGCGTCCCGTCGAGGACGAGCTCCCATTTACCCGGATGAGGTGTAGTCATGATGGTTTCCTCTTGATCGAGTAGGATGAAACGGCTACGCCAGGCTCGCAGGATCGGCGGTGCGCCAGCAGCAATCTACCCCTTCAAGCCCCGCGTTCCAAATCATGATCACACACGAGCGGCCAGGCTTTCTCATCGAGGGCAGCGGCACCTCAACGCCCGTGTGCTTAGATTCCGCGCCGTCTCACTAGCCTCACTCGCATGGTCCACACGCACGTCACCGACGACCTCCCTCTGCTGGAGGCCCTCCCCGAAATCCCCCGCCCGAACCGCGTCCTGCTCACGACGCCGTCGCACTTCCGGGTCGCCTACGTCATCAACCCTCACATGGCGGGCAACATCGGCACCGTCGACACCGACGCAGCCCGGCGGCAGTGGGAGGCACTGCGGGACGCCTACGACGGCCTCGGAGTCGAGGTCACCACCGTCGAGGGCGAGGCGGACCTGCCGGACATGGTCTTCTGCGCCAACCAGACGCTCCCCTACCAGACCCCCGGCGGCGAGCGCGGCGTGGTGCTGAGCCGGATGCACGCGCCGCAGCGCAAGCCGGAAGTCCAGCACTACGCCGATTTCTTCGAGCGCGAGGACTACGAGGTCCACGGCCTCGACGCCGACCTGCCGGGCGACTTCGAGGGCATGGGCGACGCGCTCTGGCACCCCGGCCGCTACCTCCTCTGGGGCGGCCACGGCTACCGCACCGACCCGGCGATCTACGAGCGCCTCTCCAGCGCGCTCGGCTTCCCCGTCGCCGCCCTCCGCCTGACCGACCCTGACTTCTACCACCTCGACACCTGCCTCTGCCCGCTCGACGAGCACACGGCGCTGATCTACCCCGGCGCGTTCGACGACGACGGCCTCGGCCTGCTCCACCACTACTTCGAGCGCGTCCTCGAAGCCCCCGAGGACGAGGCGCGCGGCTTCTTCGCCTGCAACGCCCACTCGCCCGACGGCGAGCACGTCGTCATCCAGCGCGGCTGCGACGCCACCAACGCCCTCCTCCGCGAGGCCGGCTTCACGCCCGTCGAGGTCGACACCGGCGAGTTCCTCAAGTCCGGCGGCTCGGTCTTCTGCATGAAGCTGATGTTTTGGTGAGTCGGGTGTACGGAGTCGAGAGTCGGGGGCCCGGCTCCTGACTCCCGACTCTCGACCCCCAACCCTTGACTGTATCCATCATCATCCCGGCGCTCGATGAGGAGGCCGCGCTCCCGGCGACGCTGGCGAGCGCGCTCCGGCAACCGGGACCGAAGGAGGTGATCGTCGCCGACGGCGGCTCGGGCGACGCGACGCGGCGGATCGCAGCCGAGGCGGGGGCGACGGTCGTGCGCGCCCCGCGCGGCCGGGCGCGGCAGATGAACGCCGGGGCCGACCGCGCGGCGGGCGGCATCCTCCTGTTTCTCCACGCCGACACCCGGCTACCCGACGGCGCGCTCGACCGCGTCCGCGAGGCCCTCGCCGGCGGGGCCGGGTCTGAGGGGGCCGGGTCTGAGGGGGCCGGGTCTGAGGGGGCCGGGTCTGAGGGGGCCGGG
>JBBSMV010000394.1:0-1729 GCA_038232975.1 Rhodothermales bacterium | reverse complement strand
CAGCCTCCTCATTGGAGCCTAGACCTTAGCAGATGCGCGGGAGCGGGTCGCCGACGAGCATGTCCACCAGGCGCGTGCCACCGTAGCTGCTCACCGAGAGCACCGCCCGCGCCGGCTGCTCGCGTACTTCGCCGATCACGACGGCCCCCTCCCCTCCCGGCACGGCGCGCAACACCTCCACCGCCTCGTCGGCCACCTCGGGCGCGACGACGGCGAGGAGCTGCCCCTCGTTGGCGATGTGGAGTGGGTCGAGGCCGAGGATCTCGCACGCCCCGCGCACCTCGGCCCGGAGCGGGATGCTCTCCTCGAACAGCACGACGCCGAGCCGCGTGTCGCGGGCCAGCTCGTTGAGCGCCGAGGCGACGCCGCCGCGCGTCGGGTCACGCATCCAGCGGAGGCCGCCCGGCACCGAGGCGGCGAGGGCTTGGACGAACGGCGTCACGGGGCGTGTGTCCGAGAGCAGGTCGGCCTCCAGGTCGAGTTCGCCGCGGGCGAGGAGGATCGTGATGCCGTGGTCGCCGATGGGACCGGAGAGGAGCACCCGGTCGCCCGGCCGCACCGAGCCGAGGCTGAGGTCGAGCCGCGCATCCACGAGGCCGAACCCGGCGGTGGTGATGTAGAGGCCGTCCGCTTTGCCGTGCTCGACGACCTTCGTGTCGCCGCCGACGACGGTGACGCCGGCTGCCTCCGCCGCCCGCGCCATCGCCTCGATCTCGGCGCGGAGCACGTCCGACGGCAGGCCGGCCTCGACGATCAGCGTCGCCAGCAGCGCCGTCGGCACCGCGCCGGCCACGGCGAGGTCGTTGACGGTGCCGTTGACGGCCAGCTCGCCGATCGAGCCGCCGGGGAAGCGGAGCGGGTGGACGACGAACGCGTCGGTCGTCAGCGCCAGCCGCTCGTCGCCGAAGGGGAGGACGGCGGCGTCCTCCATCCGGCTGAGCACCGGGTTGTGGAGCAGCGGCACGATCAGCCCTTCGATGAGCCGGCGTGTGGCCTTGCCGCCCGCGCCGTGCGCCATCTCGATCTGCGGGTCGCTGAACCGGACGGGCGGGACGGGCTGCCCGTTAGCGGGTCCGCTCATGCGTCCTCCAGCATATCCAGCTCCTCGGCGCGGACGGCGTACTGGTGCTGCGCCGCGCACGCGCCCTCGGACGACACCATGAGCGCGCCGATGGGGTGCTCCGGGGTGCATTCCCGCCCGAACAGCTTGCACTGGTGCGGCTTGAGGACGCCCTTGAGCACCTCGCCGCACTGCGCCGCCTTCGGGTCGGTGACGCGGATACCGGGGACGTGGTACTTCTGCTCGGCGTCGAAGGCGGCGTAGGCCGGGCTGAGCTTGAGGGCCGACTGCGAGATGAAGCCGAGGCCGCGCCACTCGAAGTACGGCCGCAGCTCGAACACCTCGGCCATCGCCCGGAGCGCGGGCAGGTTGCCCTCCCACGGCACCACGCGGGCGTACTGGTTTTCGACCTCGGAGCGCCCCTGGCCGAGCTGCCGCAGGATCATCACGATGGACTGCAAGAGGTCGAGCGGCTCGAAGCCCGAGACGACGACCGGCGTGCCGTAGTCGCGGGCGATGAAGGCGTAAGGCCGGCAGCCGATGACGGTCGAGACGTGGCCCGGCCCGATGACGGCGTCGAGCCGCCTGTCGGGCGAGTCGAGGATCGCGCGGATAGCGGGGATGATGGTGACGTGGTTGCAGAAGACGGTGAAGTTGGTGCTCCCCTTG
>JBBSMV010000393.1:0-1737 GCA_038232975.1 Rhodothermales bacterium | reverse complement strand
GGGTCGGTGGTGTCGGCCGCCCCACCCCCCCCCCCCCCCACCCCCCACCCTCGACTCATCCTTATATTTTGGTGAAGCCACGTCGCCATGAAGCACCTCCCCAACGCGCTCACCATCGGCCGGATCGCCGTCGTTCCGGTGTTCCTCGTCCTCCTCTTCTCGGGGACGCTGGCCGGGCAGCTCGTGGCGACGGTGCTGTTCATCGCCGCGGCGATCTCGGACTACTGGGACGGGCGGCTCGCGCGGCAGTACGGCACCGGCTCGCGCCTCGGGCAGTTCCTCGACCCGCTCGCCGACAAGGTGCTGGTGCTCGGCGCGTTCTTCGCTTTCCTCCTGCTGCCGGCCGACGGCGAGGGCAACCGCCTGGCCGAGGCGTGGTGGTGGTGGGCCGTCGGGCTGATCGCGCTGCGCGACGTGGCCGTGACGGCGCTCCGCGCCTGGGCCGAGCGGCAGGGGCGGCCGCTCGAGACGCGCTACGCGGCCAAGCTCAAGACGACGGTGCAGCTCACGTTCCTGATCGCGGTCTTGGTCTTCCTCACGGCCTCGAAGCTGGCCCGGTTCGGCGGCTGGCTCGGCGACCTCGGCGCGCTCGCCGCCGTAGCGCTCTACAGCCCGGCGACCTCGGTACTCCTGCTGGTCACCGTCGTGCTGACGCTGTGGACGGGGGCGCTCTACTTCGCGCGCCGGCAGCCCGCCGCTGTCCTTTAGGCGGGGTTGGGCGTGTGGAAGGGTGGGAGTGGCTCAGTCCCGACCCGGACGCTTACCCCCAAACTCCCTTACACCCCTACACCCACACGCGTCTGCACTATCTCTCTCCCCCGTCTTTTCCCCCTCTTCCCTCGTCCGTGCTCTCCCGACTCGCCGCGTCCATCTCGCGGACGGTGCGGTAGAGCGTCGCCGCCGTCGCCACGGCGCTCAGGGCGATGCCGACGAGCAGCAGCCACGGCGAGGTGCCGAGCCAGCCGTCGGCGAAGTAGCCGAGGACGACGAAGAGCACCATCGAGATCATGATCTCGATCCCGAGGCCGAGGTAGGGCGCGGCCTCGCCCATGGACGAGCCGAACACGCTCGACGGCTTCTTGCGCGGGGGGCGAGGCGGCGGGTCCGAGGCCACGGCGCTACGGCTGGGCCGCGGGCTGCGATGGGGCGGCCGCGCGCTCGCCGCGCGTGCCCTGCTCGGGGCGCTTGGCGTCCTTGCGCCCCTCGATGTCCCTGCGCCCCTCGGTGACGGTGACGCCGGGGAGGTCGCCGCGCTTCGGGAGCGCGCCGCCCATGTCGCAGGTGCCGGAGAACTTAGCCCCGTCCTCGATCACGAGCTTCGCCGTGTGGATGTTGCCCTCGACGACGGCCGAGCTTTTGAGCACGAGGCGCTCCGAGACGAACACCTCGCCCTCGACGCGCCCGGCGATGTCGGCGTGGGCCGAGCGGATCTCGCCCTCGACGGTGCCTTCCGGCGTGACGACGGTCTTGCCGTCGACGTTGATGTTGCCGATCACCTTGCCGGAGACCCGGACGTCGCTGTTGGCCTTGAGACCGCCTTCGATGACGGTCCCCTGTCCGATGATGTTGACCTGTCCGGGGGTACCCGGAGCGTCGTTGCGCTTTGCCATAGGAGTGGTGGAGGTACGGTCGCGTTTGTAGAGGGCCCGGAGGGTGGGGGGGAGAGCCGGTACGGTCGCGCGTCCTGGTACGTATCGGACACGGTCGGGAAAACGAAAGGGTGTTAGAAACGCAGGC
>JBBSMV010000392.1:0-1829 GCA_038232975.1 Rhodothermales bacterium | reverse complement strand
TCCGCCGCCGAAGCCGCCCGGCCCGACGCGCGCCTGCGTGAGGTCGGCCTCGCCGGTCACCTTGTCGAGCACGGCGGCCGGCCCCGTCGGCGGCCCGACCGTGATGAAGTCGCCGCCGACGTAGAGCGTGTCGGTGGCGACAGCGGCGCGGCGGACGAAGCCGTCGGTGCTGTAGAGATTGCGCAGTGCCTCCTGCGCCTCGGCAGAAGGAGCGGTGAAGAGGAGCGCGGCGAGGACGGCGGAGAGCGAGCGAAGAACAGACATGGCCGAGGGACTAGCGGTGGGGAACGTGCCGAAGCGCCCCGGCCGATCTGCGGGCCGGGGCGCTCGGCGAAAGACCTGCACAGGCAGCTTAAGGCCGCGGGGTGCCACCGCGGGTCAGAGCGGCGCTGACGAGGACGTTCGTGTCGAAAACGACGCGGAGACCGCCGCTCATGCGGATTCGGCTTCAGGGGCGTCATCGTCTTCGGACTCCTCGCTGAGGATTTTCTCCAGGATCTCCGGGGTCAGCCCACGGGCCTCGGCCTCCCTCCCCATTTCGTCCATGACGCGGATCAACGCAGCCGCAGCTCCCTTTCGGGCCTCCTCGCGTCTCTGGGTGAGCGCGAGGGCGAAGGCGAAGCGTGCCCGCTCCTTCTCTTCCTCGGAGGCTTCGCGGTAGGCCCTCGCGGTGGCGGGGTCCACGCGGAGAACGACGCTGGAAGAGGAGGCAGGCATAGCAGTAGTGGAGGCAGTGAGACTGGCCGGGACGCGGGTGATACGAGGCCGGCGACGGTGAGTTCGGGCGGGGAGCCGGTAGCGTATAGACCGGGCGTGTAGACCGGGCGTGGAACCGGCTGCTAGACCGGCGCGCGCGAAGCGACGGTATCTTCACGCCCCCGCCTGAACCGGGACGCGGCCTCGCGGTTAACGCCCGACCCTCCGACTCTGACTCGCCCGTGACCCAGCAGCGCATCCGCAACTTCTGCATCATCGCCCACATTGACCACGGCAAGAGCACGCTCGCCGACCGGATGCTCGAGGCCACCGGCACGCTCACCAGCCGCGAGATGCAGGACCAGGTCCTCGACTCGATGGACCTCGAGCGCGAGCGCGGCATCACGATCAAGAGCCACGCCATCCGCATGCGCTACACCGCGCGCGATGGCGAGGCCTACGTCCTCAACCTGATCGACACGCCGGGGCACGTGGACTTCTCCTACGAGGTCAGCCGCGCGCTCAACGCCTGCGAGGGCGCGATCCTCGTCGTGGATGCCGCCCAGGGCATCGAGGCCCAGACGATCGCCAACCTCTACCAGGCCGTCGCGGCCGACCTCGAGATCGTCCCGGTCCTCAACAAGATCGACCTGCCGAGCGCCCGCCCGGAGATCGTCGGGCAGACCGTCACCGACCTCATCGGCGGCGAGCCCGGCGACGTGCTCCACGTCAGCGCCAAGACCGGCCTCGGGATCGAGGACGTGCTCGAGGCCGTCGTCGCCCGCGTCCCGCCGCCGGCGGGCGACCCCGAGGCCCCGCTCAAAGGGGTCATCTTCGACTCGGTCTTCGACCAGTACCGGGGCGCGGTCGCCTACGTCCGCCTCTTCGACGGGACCCTCCACGAGGGCGACCCGATCCTCTTCATGGCGACCGACAAGCGGTACTTCGCCGAGGAGGTAGGCGTCCTCAAGATGGGAATGCAGAAGGTGGGGACGCTGCGCGCCGGCGAGGTCGGCTACTTAATCGGCAGCGTAAAAGACGTCCGCGACGCGCGCGTCGGCGACACGATCACCAACCCTAAGCGGCCGGCGGCCGAGCCGGTCCCCGGCTTCCGCGAGGTCAAGCCGATGGTC
>JBBSMV010000391.1:0-1881 GCA_038232975.1 Rhodothermales bacterium | reverse complement strand
GGACGACAAGGAGACGGAGTTCTTCGGGTTCTTCGCGTTCTCGGGCAAAGCCACCGCGTTCATCGGCCCCCTGATGCTCGGCGTGCTGACAGGCATCTTCGGTTCGCAGCGCGTGGGCATCTCGGTCGTGCTCGTGCTCTTCGCGATAGGGGCTGTGATCCTCACCCGCGTGGACGAGGCCGAGGGCATCCGTTTGTCGGGTCGAGGGTCGCCGGGTCGGGAGCCGGGCGTCTGATTTAGAGCCTATTTGCTGCAAGGCACAGGGAGGGGTTCAACGTACCACCGTCACGCGGCGGCTCGCGCTGAACGCCTCGCCCTGCGCGCGGACGACGTACACCCCCGAGGGCAGGGTGCTCCCGTCGAGTTTGAGCGCGTGCTCCCCGGCGGCGAGAGGTCCGGCGTGGAGCACGGCCACCCGGCGGCCGAGCACGTCGAAGAGTGCCACCTCCACTCCTTGCGCTGACGGGAGTGTGAGCGTGAGCGCCGCCGTGCCCCGGAACGGGTTCGGGTGCGCCGCCGAGAGTGCCGCACGCCCCGGCGTCGCTGCCTCGTCCTCCGACGACACCGGAGGCGCGAACGGCCGCGCCGGCGTCAGCGCCGTCACGAAGGCGTGCCCGCTCCCGCGCAGGCGGTTCGTGAATAGACCCGGCAGGATCACCCGCTCGTGGCGCTCCGAGACGAGCACGTTGAACACGCCGCCGCCCTGGGGCTCCAGGTCCCAGTCGAAGAGCGCACCCGTTGCGGCGTCGAGCGCCTGCGGGCCGGCGTAGAGCACCCCGCCGGCTGCGCCACCGCCGGGGCCGGGCTGCGCGGCCAGCGCGCCGCCGGCCGTCGCCTCGGGGTCCGCCGTCCAGCCGAGCACCTCGCCCGTCGTGCGGTCGGCGGCGGCGAGGTCCTCGCGCGGCTCGCCCCCGATGACGAAGAGGCCGGCCCCGCCGAGGTAGATACGGGAGCCGAGCGCGGCGAGCGACTGCCCGACGCCGTTCGGCTCCTCGACCGGGTTGACGTTCCAGCCGAGCACCGCCCCGGTCTCGGCGTCGAGCGCGGCGAACTTCTGGCGCGGCTCGCCACCGACCTCGTCGAGGGGGCCGGCGATGAAGAGGGTGTCGCCGACGGCCCCCGGCTCTCCGGCTTCGACCAGGAGCACCTCCTCGTCCTGGGGGTTGGAGGAGAAGCTGTCGGTGCCGGTGAACCAGAGGAGGTCGCCGCTGAAGCGGTCGTAGGCGGCGACGCCGCCCTCGTGGAGGTAGAGGCGGTCGTCGGTGGCGAGGAGCGAGGCGCTGTTCGTGCGGAAGCGCGAGCCGCCCGCCGCAGCGGTCTCGGGTGCCGGCTCAGGGCGTGCCGGGGGGGTGAACGGGGCGAGCGGAGCGCCGTCGGCGCGGGCGAGGACGGGACCGGGGCGGCGGATCGGCCCCGCCGTGGTGTCGGTCCTGCCGTCGTCGGCTTCCGCTAACTCGCCTCGGGTGATGGGGTGCACATTAGCGGGGAAGTCGGTGAGCACGCCGGTTTCGAGGTCGGCCACGCCGAGGCCGTTGAAGGTGAGGAAGTACAAGAAGCGCTCGTCGGGGCTGATCGTGATCTCCTCGACCGAGGAGAAGATGACGTAGTCCTCGGCGAAGGGGATGACCCGCCCGGTCGTCAGGTCGATGCCGGCCAGGAAGCGGCGCGGCTCGCTCGGCCCGACGCCGTAGAGCTCGTCGAAGCTGCTGGCGAAGAGCCGCCCCTCCGGCCCCGGCTCGACCCTGAGCGAGGTGACCCCGAGGCTCCCGCGCCCCGTCGTCACGCGGAGCGCCCCCTCGTCGAAGTAGTCTGGGAGGATTTGCTTCGTCTCGGCGTCTACGGCGACGAGGTAGCGCGACGGGAAGGGGTCGCCGGGGAAGC
>JBBSMV010000390.1:0-1913 GCA_038232975.1 Rhodothermales bacterium | reverse complement strand
TGGACCTGCTCGTCGCTACGCCCGAGGTGCTGGAGCGGCACCGTGACAACCCCGGCCTCATCTACCGCGAGATTCTGCGGACGGGCCGCGACGTGTACCGGAGGACGCCGTAATGGCCGGCCACACCGACTCCGGTAGCCCCGTCTCCTGGCTCCGCTACGCCCGCGCCGACCTCATCCTGGCCGAGACGGCCCCGCCTACGGGGGTATTCCTCGATCTGCTGTGCTTTCACGCGCAGCAGGCGGCCGAGAAGGCTCTCAAGGCCGTCCTGCTGTTCCTTACGCGGGAGTCGCCGCCCCGCACGCACAACCTTCGCCGCCTGATGATGCACATTGAGCAGGCCGGGACAGCAGGGGCTATTCCTCTGACGGTGGAGGCTGCCGCTTCCCTCACGCAGTACGCCGTGCTCACCCGCTACCCTGCCGACCTGGGCGAGGTAGACGAGGCCGAGTGGCAACGGGCCGTGGACGACGCCCGCGCCGTCGTTGCGTGGGCCGAGGAAATCCTCATGGGGGAGCCGGGAGCGTAGCGCCGCAAACCGAATGGGGGACCCGGCCTATCTTCCGCTGCGCAGCGCCTCGACAAACAAACCGCCCCTGGCGCGCGTGTAACCCGCCCTTTCGCCCCGCGACCTCCAGCCTCTCTCCCGCAGCCTCTCTCCCGATGAACACCGACCCCTACGGCGCACGCGACACCTTCGACACCGGCCACGGCGCAGCCTACCTCTACCGCCTCGACGCCGTCCGCGAGATCAGCCCGCACTTCGACCGGCTCCCGTTCTCGATCAAAATCCTCCTCGAAGGCGCGCTCCGCGGCCTCGATGGGCGGCTCGTCACCGAGGACGACGTCAGGACGCTGGCGGGCTACGACCCGGCGGCCCCGGCGCAGACCGAGATTCCCTACAACCCCGGCCGCGTCCTGCTCCAGGACTTCACCGGGGTCCCGGCCGTCGTGGACCTCGCCGCGCTGCGCAGCGCGATGGCCCGGCAGGGCGGCGACCCCGAGGCGATCAACCCCCGCGTCCCGGTCAACCTCGTCATTGACCACAGCGTGCAGGTGGACGCCTTCGCGCTGCCGCAGGCGTTCCAGATCAACGCCCAGATCGAGTACGAGCGCAACCGCGAGCGCTACGAGTTTCTCCGCTGGGGCGCGGACGCCTTCGAGAACTTCTCCGTCGTCCCGCCCGAGCGCGGCATCTGCCACCAGGTCAATCTCGAGTACCTGGCAAAGGGCGTCCTGACGACCGAGACCGATGAGGGCCTGCCGCTGGCCTACCCCGACACGCTCGTCGGGACCGACAGCCACACCACGATGATCAACGGCCTCGGCGTGCTCGGCTGGGGCGTCGGCGGGATCGAGGCCGAGGCGGCGATGCTCGGGCAGCCGATTTTCATGCTCATGCCCGAGGTCATCGGCTTCAAGCTCACGGGCCGCCTCAAGGAGGGCGTGACGGCGACCGACCTTACGCTGACGGTCACGCAGATGCTCCGCAAGCACGGCGTCGTCGGCAAGTTCGTCGAGTTCTTCGGGACGGGCCTCTCGGCGATGACGCTCCCCGACCGGGCGACGATCGCGAACATGGCTCCCGAGTACGGCGCGACGATGGGCTTCTTCCCCGTGGACCACGAGACGCTCGACTACCTCCGCCGCACCAACCGCTCCGACGAGACCGTTCAGCTCGTCGAGCGCTACATGCAGGCGCAGGGCCTCTTCCGCACCGACGACACGCCCGACCCGCAGTTCAGGGACACCCTCACGCTCGACCTCGGCGACGTCGAGCCGAGCCTCTCCGGCCCGAAGCGCCCGCAGGACCGGCTCACGCTCGGCGAGGTGCAGCCGGAGTTCCAGGAGGCGCTCCGCCGCCCGGCCAGCCCGCAGGGCTTCGGGCTGAAAGAGGACGCGCTCGACAACAC
>JBBSMV010000389.1:0-1913 GCA_038232975.1 Rhodothermales bacterium | reverse complement strand
CATCGCCGCGCCATCGGCGAGACCTACGCCCTCGCCGCCGACTTCGAGGGGGCCATCGCCCGGCTCGACGCGCAGATCACGACCGCGCAGGCGGCGCTCTCGGACGCGGCCTACCGCCTCAGCCAAAAGCGCCACGAGGTCGCCGAGCGGATCGAGCAGCTGATCCAGCAGGAGCTGGCCGACCTCGGGATGCCGCACGGCCAGTTCGTCGTGGATTTCGCCCGCGAGACCGGCGAGGCTGGCTGGATCGCGTGGCCCGACGGCCGGGGCACCGTCCGCCTCCGGGCGTTCCCGACGGGGGCCGACCTCGTCGAGTTCTACATCACCACGAACCTCGGCGAGGCCCCGCGCCCGCTGGCAAAGGTGGCCTCGGGCGGCGAGGTCAGCCGGATCATGCTGGCGCTCAAGACCATCCTCGCCAAGAGCGAGCGCCTGCCGATCCTCGTCTTCGACGAAATAGACGTCGGGATTTCGGGCGAGGTCGCCCGGCGCGTCGGCGAGAGCCTGCAGCGGCTCGGGGCCTACCACCAGATCATCGCCATCACCCACCTGCCGCAGATCGCCGCCGTCGGCGACCACCACTTCCTCGTCGAGAAGCACGTCGAGAAGGGGCGAACGAAGACGGGCATCCGGCGGCTCTCAGGCGACGAGCGGACGCGCGAGGTCGCCGCGCTCGTCAGCGGCGAGGCCGTCAGCGAGGCCGCCCTGGAGAGCGCCCGCGAGCTGATCTCGGCCGGGAAACGGAGCTAGGGAGCGATGGTGTCGATGGACGCTTTTCCGTGCAGGCGGTAGACGCGAAAATCGTCGTCGAGGGTAAAGACCGTGCTGTCGGTCTGCTCGGCCATGCAGACGAGGCAGGCGTCGGCGAAGGACATCGGCACGTCGTGGTACTGCCGCATCAGGGCGTCCACCCGCTCGTGGTGCGCCGCATAGGAAAAGACGCAATTGACCTCGTTCTTCCCTAGGAGATCCAGCAGACGCTCTGTGTTGCCGCTACGGGACAGGATGAAATGGGCCTCTGTGAGCACGGCCTCACACGAAAAGAGCGGTCGGGAGAGGCGCGCAGCTTGCTCCAGGCTCCAGCGGTGGTAGTAGTCACGGCGGTTGAGGAGCGCAACGAGCGGCCCGGTGTCCAGCAGTACGCTCACTGTCCCAGCCCGTCCATGTACCTAGCATTCGTGGACAGGTCTGGGGGGCCTTCCACCGTACCGACCACCTCAGCGACGGCTTCGAGGAAGGAGCCGGGCTGCGGCTCCACCGGAGCCTCGGCGAGCGCGGCGTCCACGGCGCGGAGGACGGCCTCCTCGGCCGAGGTGCCCTCGCACGCGGCGAGGCGCTCGATCTTCTGCTTTTGCTCTGGCGTCAGCCGCAGGCTAAATCGGGTGGTAGGTGGGGGTGCCATGATCTCGGGAGCTGGAAAGAGGGCACCCTACAAACGCCGTGGCCTGCCGGGGGTTGCGCTGAACGGTCCCGCTGCCTCAGCACTGGCCGAGGAGCCAGAAGAGCAGGATGAAGATGAGCACCGTCGAGAGGCAGCCGCCGCCGAGCTTCTTAGCGCCGTAGCCGGCAATGAGCGTGCGGAAGAGGTTGTTCATCGGAGTGAAGGGGAGCATGGGAGCCGAGAGGCTAGGGGAGAGGGGAGAGACGCTGCGGAGAGGGCGTCAAGATAGCCCCGCCGGCTCCCTATCGGTTCTGCCGGTTCTCGATGAGGTCGTCCACCACGGCCGGGTCGGCGAGCGTCGAGGTGTCGCCGAGGGCGGCGTGCTCATTCTCGGCGATCTTGCGGAGGATGCGGCGCATGATCTTGCCGCTCCGTGTCTTGGGCAGCGCCGGGGCGAACTGCACGAAGTCGGGCCGGGCGATGGGGCCGATCACGGTGCGGACGTGCTCGGTCAGCTCCGCGCGCAGGGCGT
>JBBSMV010000388.1:0-1964 GCA_038232975.1 Rhodothermales bacterium | reverse complement strand
TCGAGGCCGCCGCCGACGGGCGCGAAGACCGTCGCCGAGCCGGGGTCGAAGTCCACCGACCCCTCGTAGTGGCCGGTGACGTAGAGCACGCCGTCCTGGTGCTGCACATCGAGTGCCGCCTCGCGGCCGGGGCTGCCGAGGGCGAAGGCCCAGCGCACGGCCCCGCCGGGGTCGTAGGAGGCGATGAAGGCGTCCGTGTTGCCTGCCGAGGTTAGCGAGAGGAGGCCGGTCACGCTGGGGTCGAAGTCGGCCGTGGCGCGGAAGGCCCCGACGAGATAGGTATTGCCGTCGTCGTCGTAGTGCGTGGCGTTGGCGACGTCGTTCAGGGGGCCGCCGACGTTCAGGGGATAAGACTGCGCGAGCGCGGGCGAGGCCGTCAGGAGCACGGCGAGGGCCGCGAGGGGGAGGCGGAGAGAGAAGCTCATGGCGTTAAAGGGTGTGTGGGAGAACAAGCATGATAAGAAGTAGATCTTTTAAAAACAATATGTCTAAGAAAGGGGCGACCCCGGACGTGTGTCGAGGAGGTCGCCCCTTCGGGTCTCTGGAAGCACGAGCGCGCTGCCGCGTGTCCGCTAGCGCACGAGCGTGAGGCGCCCGGTCTGCACCTCGCCGCCGACGACGAGCCGCCAGACGTAGACGCCTGAGGCCAGCCCGGCCGCGTCAAACATTGCCTTGTGGCGACCGGCCTCCATCGTTCCGTCCACGAGGCGAGCCACCTCGCGGCCGAGCAGGTCGTAGACCGCGAGCCGCACGTCGGCGCGGGCCTCGGTCGAGAAGGCGATCTCGGTGCGCTGCGCGGTAGCAGGGCGAGGGCTGCCCCGAGCAGGAGCGAAGCGTGGCCCGGCAACTGGCTGGACGCCCTCGACGTACCCCGCATCCTGCTGACAAGCAACGGCGCGTCCGCCAAACGAGCGGGGCGGCCCTCCAGAGAGAGCCGCCCCGCAGAGGCGTTGAAGCCGAGGGTAGGGCTAGAAGTCCATCCCGCCCATGCCCCCCATGCCGCCCGCGCCGCCCGGCATCGCCGCTTCCGGCTCGGGCTTGTCGGCGATCACCGACTCGGTGGTGAGCAGCAGGCTCGCCACCGAGGCGGCGTTCTCGAGCGCGGTGCGGGCCACCTTCGTCGGGTCCACGACGCCCTGCTCGATGAGGTCGCCGTACTCCTCGGTGCGGGCGTTGAAGCCGAAGGCACCCGTGCCCTCCTTCACCTTCTGCACGACGATCGAGCCTTCCATCCCGGCGTTGTTGGCGATCTGGCGGAGCGGCTCCTCGAGCGCGCGGCGCACGATGCGGACGCCGATCTCCTGGTCCTCGTTGTCGGTCTCGACGTTGTCGAGCGCCGAGAGGGCGCGGATGAAGGCGACGCCGCCGCCGGCCACGATGCCCTCCTCGACGGCCGCGCGGGTCGCGTGGAGCGCGTCCTCGACGCGGGCCTTCTTCTCCTTCATCTCGATCTCGGTCGCCGCCCCGATCTTGAGGACCGCCACACCGCCGGAGAGCTTGGCGAGGCGCTCCTGGAGCTTCTCGCGGTCGTAGTCCGAGGTCGTGTTCTCGATCTGGCTGCGGATCTGGTTGATCCGGGCCTTGATGTCGGCCTCGGTCCCGGCCCCGTCGACGACGGTCGTGGTGTCCTTGTCGATCACGATGCGCTTGGCGCGGCCGAGGTAGTCGAGCGTCGCGTTCTCGAGGCGGAAGCCGCGCTCCTCGCTGACGACGGTGCCGCCGGTGAGCGTGGCGATGTCCTCGAGCATGGCCTTGCGGCGGTCGCCGAAGCCGGGGGCCTTGACGGCCGCCACGCGGAGCGTGCCGCGCAGCTTGTTGACCACGAGCGTGGCGAGGGCCTCGCCGTCGATGTCCTCGGCGATGATGAGCATCGGCTTGCCGCCCTCGACCGCCTTGTTCAGCACGGGCACGAGGTCGCGGGCGCTGCTGATCTTCTTCTCGTGGATGAGGACGTAGCAGTCCTC
>JBBSMV010000387.1:0-1976 GCA_038232975.1 Rhodothermales bacterium | reverse complement strand
CGGCTCGACCTCCTTGCCCGAGGTCATCATGAGGTCAGCCAGCTCGTCGATGATGACGAGCGGCAAGGAGGTCGAGCCGCCGATTGCCCGGCTGGCGCAGATGGCCCGCGCCGTCGGCATCCACCTCGTCCTCGCCACGCAGCGGCCGAGTGTGGACGTGATCACGGGCCTCATCAAGGCCAACTTCCCGAGCCGCATCGCCTTCCAGACCTCGTCCAAGATAGATTCCCGGACGATCCTCGACACCGGCGGCGCGCAGCAGCTCGTCGGCAACGGCGACCTGCTCTACATGAACGGCAGCAAGATGATGCGGCTGCAAGGCCCGTTCGTTTCGAACGCCGAGATCGAGCGCGTGGTCACGCACGTCGGCGCGCAGAAGGGCGCGGGACCGTACCTCCTGCCGCCGCTCGACACCGGCGAGGACAGCGTGCTCGGCCCGACGAGCGAGGAGGACCGCGACGACCTGTTCGAGGACGCCGCCCGCGTGATCGTCCGCAGCCAGCAGGGGTCGGTGTCGCTGCTCCAGCGCAAGCTCTCGGTCGGCTACACGCGGGCGGCGCGGATCGTGGACCAGCTCGAGGACGCCGGGATCGTCGGCCCGTTCGAGGGGTCGAAGGCGCGCGACGTGCTCGTCGGCGACCAGGAGGCGCTGGAGACGCTACTCCACGGCGAGGAAGAGCTTGAGGACGGAGAATAGAGAGATGGAGGATAGAGAACAGAGGGCAGAGGGCGGAACAGCCGTAACGGTTGGTGTGGAGGTCCCATCTTCCATCCTCCACCTTCCCTCCTCCAGCCCCGTCCTCGGCATTCTCGGCGGCGGACAGCTTGGGCGGATGACGGCGCTGGCGGCGATCCCACTCGGGGTGCGCGTCCGCTTCCTCGTTCCAAAACCTGCCGGCTCGGTTGAAGGGCTAGGCGAGGTGACGGTGGCCGACTGGACCGACCCCGACGTCCTCCGCGCGTGGGCGACGGGCTGCGACGCCGTCACGGTCGAGAGCGAGTGGGCACCGGCCGACGTGCTGGCCGAGGTGCTGCCCGGCGGCACGGCGCTCTGGCCGCAACCCGAAACGCTCCAGACTATCCGCGACAAGGGCCGGCAGAAACGTGCCCTCCGCGACGCCGGCCTCGCCGTCCCCGATTTTGCGTGCTGCCCGACGCTCGACGCTGCGCTCGGCGCGGCCGAGGGCTTCGGCTACCCCGTCGTGCTCAAGCAGTACCGCCACTCCTACGACGGCTACGGCAACGCCACGGCCCGCACTCCCGACGACCTCCGCGCCGCCTGGCTCGATCTCGCCGATGACGATGGCCTGCTCGTCGAGACGTTCGTCGCGTTCCGGCAGGAGCTGACCGTGCTCGTGGCGCGGCACCCGGACGGCTCGCACGTCACCTACCCCGTCGCCTCCACCGAGCAGCGCGAGCACCGCTGCCACGCCGTCGTGGTCCCGGCCGCCATTTCCGAAGCCACGGCCGAGGAGGCGCGGCGCGTCGGCCTCGCGGCGGTCGAGGCCGTCGGCGGGGTCGGGATCACGGCCGTCGAGCTGTTCGAGACCGAAGACGGCGCGATCCTCGTCAACGAGCTGGCCCCGCGCCCGCACAACACGGGGCATTATTCCATCGAAGCCTGTCACACGTCGCAGTTCGAGAACCACGCCCGCGCGGTCCTCGGCTGGCCCCTTGGCGACCCCGGCCTGCGCGTCCCCGTCGCGGTGATGGTCAACGTCCTCGGCGAGCGCGAGGGCACACCCCGCACGGATGGCCTCGCCGAAGCCCTCGCGGTCCCCGGCGTCGGCGTGCATCTCTACGGCAAGGCGCACGTCCGCCCGAAGCGCAAGATGGGGCACGTCACCGCCACCGGCACTGACCCCGCCGAGACCCGCGCCCGCGCCGAGTGCGCCGCTGGGCTGCTCCGTTTATAACCACCGTAGGGGCGACCCTTGTGGTCGCCCTGAGCGAGGGCAGGCACGAGACCCGCCCCT
>JBBSMV010000386.1:0-1976 GCA_038232975.1 Rhodothermales bacterium | reverse complement strand
TCCGGGTCCACAACAACGCAAATACCAACACGATCGGCGGCCTGGCGTCCGGCGCCGCGAATCTCATCTCGGGCAACGGCGGAAACGGCATCGAGCTGGCCGTCGGCGACGACCAGAGCGACCCGAACTCGCCGCCGCCGTTCGCCATCGCAATCACGGGCAATTCGATCGTTGCCAACGGCGGCCTGGGCATCGACCTGGGAGCCGACGGCGTGACGCCCAACGACCCGGACGACGCCGACGACGAGCTCAACAACAAGGGCCAGAACTTCCCCGAGATCGAGCAGGTGGTGCTCGGCGACAGCACCACGGTGGCGTACCGGGTCGACTCGGCCCCCGCCAACTCGACCTATCCGCTCAGCGTGGACTTCTACGTGGCCGCCAGCCAGGACAGCCGCGAGGGGGCGCGCTACCTCGGCACCGATACCTACGACGCGGCCGAGGCGCAGGACCTCACCACGTTCGTCCTCGCGGTGCCAGCCGACGTCCCGGCCGGTGCCTTCCTCGTCGCCACCGCCACCGACGCCGAGGGCAACACGAGCGAGTTCAGCGCGGGGGCGTCCCTCCCCGTCGCGGCCGAGCCGGAAGCGGCGGCCCCGGCCGGGCGCTACGCGCTGCACCCGACCTACCCGAACCCGTTCCGCGACGAGGCGACGGTGGCCTTCGTCCTGCGCGACCCCGAGCCGGTGACGCTCACGCTCTACGACGCGCTCGGCCGCCGGGTGCGGGTCCTCTACGAGGCGACGCCGGCCGCCGGACAGACCGAGACGGTGACGGTCGAGGCCGCCGGACTGCCGAGCGGGCTGTACCTCGTGCGGCTCGAAGGCAACGGCTTCTCGGCGGCGCGCCCCGTGGTGCTGGTGCGCTAGCCCCCTCCCGATGCCCGACCGCCCGACGCTCGACGTGCTCGCCCTCGCCGCCCACCCGGACGACGTGGAGCTGTGCGCCGGCGGGACGATGTGCGTCCTCGCGCGCGACGGCTACCAGACGGGCATCGTGGACTTCACGCGCGGCGAAATGGGCAGCCGGGGCACGCCGGGGGGGCGCATAGAGGAAGCCGCCGCTGCTGCCGAGATCCTCGGCCTCGCCGCGCGCGACAACCTCGGGCTACCCGACGGCGACATCCAGAACACGAAGGCCAACCAGGAGAAGCTCGTCCGCCTCGTCCGCCGCTACCGGCCGCACCTCGTGCTGGTCAACACCCTCGAAGACCGCCACCCGGACCACGGCGACGCCGCCCGCCTCGCCGTCGCTGCCCTGTTCTACGGCGGGCTGCCGAAGCTCGAAACCTTTGACGACGACGGCCGCCCGCAGCAGCCGTGGCGGCCGCACCACGTCCTCCACTACATGCAGGCCATCCCCTTCGAGCCGACTTTCGTGGTTGACGTCTCCGACGTGTGGGAGCAGCGGACGGCGGCGCTCCAGGCGTTCAAGAGCCAGTTCTTCAACTCCGACTACGAGGCGGGCGAGGGCGAGCCGGAGACCTTCATCTCGAACCCCGACTTCTTCCGGTGGGTCGAGGCGCGGGCGCGGGTCTACGGCTACCGCGTCGGGGCGACGTTCGGCGAGCCGCTGCTCTACCGGCACGGGCCGGTCGGGGTCCGGGACCTGATGGGGCTGCTTGGGGCCGAGAAGCGCTTCCGCTGACGAAGCCTTCGGCTAGAGCCAGGCGATGTCGTCGTTCACAGAGCAGTAGGTCGGGCGGGCGGGCACCGAGAAGGCGAGGCGTCGGCGAGCCGCCCAGCCCGCGCCGACGAGCAGCGCCGTGCCGAGGGCAAAGGTCACGTAGGAGGTCACGGGAAGCAAGCGTTTAGGAGAGGAAAGCAGTGGGCTGGCTAGGCTCTGTTCGGAAACTCGAAGAGGCTGTCATCCCGGACCCCGATCCGGGATCGCACGGGGCCTGAGGTGCCGTTCTGAGATGGGCTTCGCCGCTGCTGCGCGGTCTGCAACGAGTTCAGGATGACACCAAAGGGAGT
>JBBSMV010000385.1:0-2013 GCA_038232975.1 Rhodothermales bacterium | reverse complement strand
TGGTTGTCGGTCAGGCGACCGTCGTCGAGCACTTGCAGGAGCACGTTGAAGACCTCGGGGTGCGCCTTCTCGAACTCGTCGAGGAGGACGACCGAGTAGGGCCGCCGCCGGACGGCTTCGGTGAGCTGCCCGCCCTCGTCATAGCCGACGTAGCCGGGCGGCGCGCCGATGAGGCGGGAGACGGCGTGGCGCTCCTGGTACTCCGACATGTCGATGCGGACCACCGCGCCTTCGTCGTCGAAGAGCTGCTCGGCGAGGGCTTTGGCTAGCTCGGTCTTGCCGACGCCGGTGGTGCCGAGGAAGATGAACGAGCCGATGGGCCGGCTCGCCTCCTGAAGGCCGGCGCGGCCCCGGCGGACGGCGTTCGCCACGGCCTCGATGGCCTCGGGCTGGCCGATCACGCGGCGCTCCAGCTCGCGCTCCATCCCGAGGAGCTTCTCCTTCTCGGCCTCGAGCATCTTCGCCACCGGGATGCCCGTGGCGCGGCTGATGACCTCGGCGATGTCCTCGGCGCTGACCTCTTCCTTGAGGAGCGCGCCGCCCGCCTGGAGCTCGTCGAGGCGGGCGTTGGTCTCCTCGATCTGCGCTTCGAGGCCGGGGACCTGGCCGTAGCGGATCTCGGCGACGCGGCCGAAGTCGCCCTGCCGCTCTTTTTCTTCGGCCTCGACGCGGAGGCGGTCTATCTCTTCCTTCGCCGACTGGACCTCCTGGATGAGCGCCTTCTCCTGCTCCCAGCGGGCGCGGAGTCGGTCGCGCTCCTCTTCGAGGTTCGCCAGCTCCTCGGTTATGGCCTCGACCTGGGCGTCGTCGCCCTCGCGCTTGACCGCTTCGCGGGCGATCTCGCGCTGCCGGATCTCGCGCTCGAGCTGGTCTAGCTCCTCGGGCATCGAATCAATCTCGATGCGGAGGCGGCTGGCGGCCTCGTCAATGAGGTCAATGGCCTTGTCCGGGAGGAAGCGGTTGGTGACGTAGCGGTCCGAGAGCTCAGCGGCGGCGACGATCGCCCCGTCGGTGATGCGGACGCCGTGGTGCATCTCGTAGCGGTCCTTGATCCCGCGCAGGATGGCGATGGTGTCCTCTACCGACGGCTCGCCGACGAGGACCATCTGGAACCGGCGTTCGAGGGCCTTGTCCTTCTCGAAGAACTTGCGGAACTCGTCGAGCGTCGTCGCGCCGATGGCCCGGAGTTCGCCGCGCGCGAGGGCGGGCTTGAGGATGTTGGCGGCGTCCATCGCGCCCTCGGCCGCGCCCGCGCCGACGAGCGTGTGGATCTCGTCGATGAAGAGGATCACCTCGCCCTCGGAGTCGGCGACCTCTTTGACGACGGCCTTGAGCCGGTCCTCGAACTCGCCCCGGTACTTCGCCCCGGCGATGAGCGCGCCCATGTCGAGCGCGAGGAGGCGCTTCGAGAGCAGGCCCTCGGGCACGTCACCCTGCACGATGCGGATGGCGAGGCCCTCGGCGATTGCGGTCTTGCCGACGCCCGGCTCGCCGACGAGCACAGGGTTGTTCTTCGTCCGGCGCGAGAGGATCTGCAAGACGCGGCGGATCTCCTCGTCGCGCCCGATCACGGGGTCGATCTTGCCTTTGCGGGCGAGCTCGCCGAGGTCGCGGGCGTAGCGGTTCAGGGCCTCGTACTTCGCCTCGGCGTATTGATCGGTCACGCGCTGCCCGCCGCGAATGGGCGCCAGAGCTTCGAGCACGCGCTCCTTCGTGACGTTCTGTTCCTTGAGCGCCTGCCCGACGGCATCGTCGCTCTCGGCGAGGGCGAGCAGCAGGTGCTCCGTGGCGACGTACTCGTCGCCCAGCCCTTCGGCCTCTTTGAGCGCCCGGTCGAAGACTTTGTTGAGGTCGTTCCCGACGTACTGCCCGCTGACGCTCGACCCGGAGACCTTCGGCAGCTTGTCGAGTGCCTCGTCGGTGCGCGTGGCGATGAAGTCGAGGTTCGCGTTGAGGCGGGAGAGGAGGGTGCGGACGACGGAGCCTTCGTCGGCGAGGAACGCCTTCATGAGG
>JBBSMV010000384.1:0-2020 GCA_038232975.1 Rhodothermales bacterium | reverse complement strand
TTCCTCCAGGAGCGGGGCGACGACGGGCTGATCCAGGACTTCTTCGAGCACTACTGGGACGAGCGGCTGCGCGACGTGCAGCACCGGCTCAGCCAGGTGTCCCCCGGCGACGAGGAGGGCCGAACGGAAGCGCTCGTGGAAATACTGCGTGAGCAGGGCTTCATGCCGGAGGTCCGGCGCGACGAGGGTGGCCTCGTCATCCGCGAGTGCAACTGCCCGTTCCCTGAGGCCGTGAAGCGCACCCGGCTGCCGTGCCGGCTCGAAGCCCGCTTCTTCGAGGAGGTCTTCGACGAGCGTGTCAGCCGCGTGACCTACATCCCGGATGGCTTCCCGGCCTGCACCTACGAGTTCCCCGCCCCAGAGGAGGCCGCCCCGTGAACGAGCCCCTCCCCTCACCCTATGATCTCGAACTCGCCGAGGCCGTGCGCGCAGCGTGTCTGCGTGCCGCGCTCGACGCCTTCGAGGCGGCCTCCATCAGCGGGCTCTGCTGCACCGGCGCGTGGGAGTGCGCGGTCGGGGCCGTGCGGACGCTGGACCTCGACGCAGTGCTCGCCGCGCAGCGCGAGCCCACCGACGAACAGAACACAGGCTCCCCGTGACGGGACCTCCGCACTACCGATTCCTCTCATCAGCCCCATGCCTCCCCCCTCCCTCTCCGAGCGACCCGACCTCGAAACGGAAGACGACGTCCGCACCGTCGTCCACGCCTTCTACTGCGACATGGCGGCCGACCCCGTGCTCGGCCCCTATTTCGCCGGACTCGACTGGACCGGGCACCTCCCGAAGATGGTGCGCTTCTGGTCGTCGGTCGTCTTCCAGACGGGCGCGTACCGGGGCCGGCCGTTCGACCCGCACGCGCGGATGCCCGGCCTCGGCCGCGAGCACTTCGCGCACTGGGTAGGCCGGTTCCACCGGACCGTAGACGCCCACTTCGAGGGGGAGCGTGCCCGCCTCATGAAGGCGCGGGCCGAGCAGATCGCAACCATCTTCCAGGTCAAGCTCGGTCTCTGGGGTGTCATCGGTGACGAAGCGCCCGAGGCGGAGGTGGGATCGTGAAGCGGGACCCCGCGCTCCAGCCACTCTCGCACGACCACCACGAGGGGCTCCAGTTCGCCGCCCGCCTCCGCACGTCGCTCCGCGCGGGGGACGACGTGGCGGGGCTGCCGGCCGAGGACATGGTGAAGGACCTCCGCTACTGCATCCGCCAGGACCTCGACCGCGACGCCGTGGACCTCCTCCTCGCCGAGCTCCCCGCCCTCTGCCTCGTTACCTGGCTCGATGCCTCTCGCGGGCCGGACCTCCTCCGCCGAGCAGCTCGTCTCGCTCATGGCACCGGACTCGCGATGGCCGACGCCCTCATCCTCGCCTCGCTCCTTGGCGCAGGAGCCGAGACGGTCTACACCACCGACCACGACTTCGAGCGCTACGACGGCCCGGCAAACGTCATCATCCTCTGAGCATCCTCCTTTGAGGAGCGCGAGATATGTGCTCGGAGCGTGAGGGCGCTGGGGGGCGCTCACGGCGCGGAATCCACGTCTGGTGCACCATAAGATTCGCTGATCAGATGTGATGATACTCCACCCCACCAACCGACCTCATCGCCATCACCGAAGCCTCACGCAAATGCGGCCACTGTCTCGGTGAGCGCCTGCTCGGTCTCGGCGTCGAAGAAGTGGAGCTTGCTGCCGTCGAGCGCGAGGGCGAGCGGCTGCCCCGGCTCGGGCAGCACCTGCGGTGCGATACGCGCCACGACGCTGTGCGTGCTCGGACCCGAGCTGGCGTGGGCGTAGACCACGACCTCGTTCCCCATCGGCTCCAGCACGTCCACGGTCCACTGGCTCGCCACTTCTCCGTCCGTGTCTTTCGCGACGGAGACGTCTTCGGGCCGGACGCCGAGCGTGACCGGCCGGCCGGCGTAGCCCGCGAGCCGTGCCGCATAGCGCCCCGCGAGCGGGACGCGAAGCCCGGCCTCGCCGTCGGCGACGAACGTGAGCGCGCCGTCGTCGTCGGCGATGCGGCC
>JBBSMV010000383.1:0-2067 GCA_038232975.1 Rhodothermales bacterium | reverse complement strand
AGGCCGTGGCGTGCCCCCGCGCGACGGACGCCTCGTGCCACTGCTGCCCGTACTCGCTCCCGCCGCGGACGTGCGCGAGGGCGAGCGTGCCACCCCGCTCGAGCCAAGCGAGGTCGCCGGGGTCGTAGTACCAGAAGCGCGCGGTGCCGAAGCACCCGTAGGCCTCCATCCGCACAAAGCCCGAGCCGTCCCTCGGCGCGTCCTTCGCGTGGAGGAGCGTGACCGGCACGAGCACACCGTCCCGCGCCGGAGCGTGGACGATCGAGACCATGTAGCGGTCGAGCTCCGCCGGCAGTCCAGCAGGCGGCGGATAGAGCGGTCGGGTTTCGGCGGCGCCGGGAGCCACGCCAAGCCACTCGTCGGGGTAGAGCCCGGACCGGAGCTGCACCCGCAGACCACGCCCCTCGGGGCCGGCGGAGAAGCGATCGAGAGTGCCGGCGCGAGGGAGGCCGATAGGCTGGCGTGTGCCTTCCGGCGAGAGCCGCCACAGGCTCATCGTAGCGCCGTCGCGCTGGCCGAGGTAGACGGCGTCGGCGGCGACGGCGAGGCCGTAGAGGACGCCCTCGTCGCCTTCGAGCACCGTCTCGGGCATGGCTTCGGGGTTATTCAGCGCGAGGCGGACGAGCCGGTGGCGCGGCGCATCGTCGGGCGTGACGGCCCAGAGGGTGTCGCCCCGGACGCCCCAGCCGCGGAAGATGCCGTCCGTGGTGAGCACCTCGCGGAATTGCCCTGCTAGCCGAGGGCCTTCCATGGGCGCCACCCAGATCGCCCGTCCGGCTGTGCGCCGGAGGTAAACGACGGCCCAGCGCCTATCGGGCGAGATGAACGGGAACGGCGTGTCGTCCGGGCGGAGGGTTGGCTGGAGCGACGGCCCGAAGAGCGGCACGTCGGCGTCGGGCGTGGTGCCGAGGCGGTGGAGGTAGACGTGCCCGTTGTACTCGCGCTCGCCGTCCGGCGTGGCGTCGGTGCGGGCTGGATTGCGAACCCAGAGGAGGTGCTTGCTATCGGGCAACCAGGCCACGTGGAAGCCGTCGGCGTCGGCCCAGAGCGGCGGGGCGAGCGTTTCAGACAGCCATGTGCCCGACGCGAGATCGAGAATGCGCAGGCGCGGGTTCGCCTCGCCGCGCTCGACAAAGCCGATCGTGGCGTACCGGCCGTCGGGCGAGAGCCGCGTCGCCGCGTGGCGCACCGCTGTGCCCTTCTCGGGCCCCTCGGCCTCGGGGTCGTAGAGAATGCGGAGCGCGCCTCCGCCGTCACGGACTCCGAGGCGAGGCCGGTCAAAACTGTAGTCCATGACGAGCGTTCGCCCGGCCCGCTCGTCGAGCACGGTTTCGTCCACGTCGCCCACGCCCGTCCGCCAAAGCTCCGCGACACGGGCTCGGAGCGCAGCACGTCCCGGAAGGGCGGCAAGTATGGCGCGGGCGTAGGCGTCTTCCGCGTTGATCCACGGGTCCAGCTCGGCGCCGGCCGTCTCCATCCACCGGTACTCGTCCGGGATCACCACGCCCTGCGCGGTGTCGGCATGAGCGACGGCGCGGGGTAGGGGCGGCACCGGCCGCAACGTCGGCGACCGATCCGCCGCCCGATGTTCCGCTACCGTGGTGCATGAGGCGAGGATTAGCGCGAGCGTAAATGTGCCCGCAGTGCGGACGATGGTGTCGCTGCGGTCATTCATGCGTGTCCATAGAGTCGAAGGAACGGTGATCCACCACCGCTCGTCGCGCGCCGCCGACCTTCGCGGACATACCCTAAGCCCTGCTGCCCAGGCCTGGAACCCCGGCTGAATCCGCTCCAGCCGCTCCAGCGCCGTATCCATGCTCACGGGAGCTGTTTCCGTCTGGGGAAAAGCCGCGCGGACCTCGCGCAGGAACCCGAGTCCCTTTGCGGCGTCGTTCGCCGCCACGTTGTCGTCGGTGGCGGAAGAAAAGCCACGGGTGGCGCAAGTGACAGCGGCGCCTGGATACCGAGGGAATCGCCATAGAACCGCATCCCCTGCTCGACTAAAGCTTGGAGCCGTAGCGCTTTGCCCCGCTTTCATGCAGCCTTAACGATAAGTGGAGAGGGTGT
>JBBSMV010000382.1:0-2079 GCA_038232975.1 Rhodothermales bacterium | reverse complement strand
TTTCTGGTACAAAGAGATGAAGGCCCGCCTCCCGAAGGCGAGCTACCGGAAGCTCCGTGCCACGATCGAGCAGAGCGAGCCGCTGCCCGAGGACGTCGCCGACGCCGTGGCGATGGCGATGAAGGAGTGGGCCGTCGAGCACGGCGTGACCCACTACACCCACTGGTTCCAGCCGCTCACCGGGCGCACCGCCGAGAAGCACGACTCCTTCGTCACCCCCAACGAGGGCGGCGGGGCGGTCGCCGAGTTCTCCGGGGCGAACCTGATCCAGGGCGAGCCCGACGCCTCCTCGTTCCCGAGCGGCGGCCTCCGCGCCACCTTCGAGGCGCGCGGCTACACCGCCTACGACCCGACCAGCCCGGCCTTCATCATCGAGAACGCCAACGGCTCGACGCTCTGCATCCCGACGGCCTTTGCCAGCTGGACCGGCGAGGCGCTCGACCACAAGACCCCCCTCTTGCGCTCGATGGAGGCGCTCCACCGCGAGGCCACGCGCGCGCTCCACCGCCTCGGCCACGCCGACGTCAAGCGCGTCTACGCCACCCTCGGCTCCGAGCAGGAGTACTTCCTCGTCGACGAGCGCTTCTACCTCGAGCGCCCGGACCTCAGCACGGCCGGCCGCACGCTCCTCGGCGCGCCGCCCCCGCGCGGCCAGGAGATGGACGACCACTACTTCGGCTCGATCCCCGACCGCGTGCTGAGCTACATGCAGGAGGTCGAGAAAGAGCTCTACCGCCTCGGCGTCCCGGTCAAGACGCGCCACAACGAGGTCGCCCCGAGCCAGTACGAGATCGCCCCGATCTTCGAGAACGCCAACGTGGCGGCCGACCACCAGCAGCTCGTCATGATGACGCTCCAGCGCATCGCCCGGCGCTACGGCATGGTCTGCCTCCTCCACGAGAAGCCCTTCGCCGGCATCAACGGCTCGGGCAAGCACTGCAACTTCTCGATGTCCACCGACGCCGGGGTGAACCTCCTCGAGCCGGGCGAGACCCCGCACGCCAACCTGACCTTCCTGTTCTTCTGCACCGCCGTGCTCAAGGCCGTCCACGAGTACCAGGGCCTGCTCCGGGCCTCGATTGCGAGCGCCGCCAACGACCACCGCCTCGGCGCGAACGAGGCCCCGCCCGCCATCCTCTCGGTCTTCCTCGGCGACCAGCTCACCGATGTCTACGACCAACTCCTGGAGGCGGGCAAGGCGACCTCCAGCAAGGAGAGCGGCTTCCTCGGCCTCGGGACCCCGGTGCTGCCGCGCCTGCCGCGCCACGCCGGCGACCGCAACCGGACCAGCCCCTTCGCCTTCACCGGCAACAAGTTCGAGTTCCGCGCCGTCGGCTCGAGCCAGTCGGTGAGCTTCCCCGTCACCGTGCTCAACACGATCACGGCCGAGGCCATAGGCGACCTCACGACCGCGCTGGAGGCCAGGCTCGAGGGCAAGAAGAAAACCAAGAAGACCCTCGAAAGGGCGGTCTCCGAGGTCATCACCGAGGCCATGCGCGACGCCCGCCCCATCGTCTTCAACGGCGACGGCTACGCGGAGGCGTGGCACACCGAGGCCGAGGAGCGCGGCCTGCTCAACTTCAAGACGACGGTCGAGGCGCTCGGTGCCCTGTGCAGCGACAAGAACGTCGAGGTCTTCGAGAAGCACGGCGTGCTCTCGCGGCACGAGCTCGAGAGCCGGTACGAGATCTTCGCCGAGCAGTACGTGATGACCCTCAACATCGAGGCGGCCACGACCGAGAGCATCGCCCGGACGATGGTTCTCCCGGCGGCGATCCAGTACCTCTCGGACCTCGCCTCGACCGCCAGCCTCGGGGCCGACCTCGGCCTCGACTTCGGCGGGGTCAAGGAGACGGTGAAGGAAGTCAGTGCGCTCGTGGACGATCTCCGCGCGGCGCTCGGAAAGCTGGAGACGCAGCGCGCTGCCGCGGCCAAAGCGAAGGACGAGGCCGCAGCCATGCAGGCAAAGGTGATCCCGGCGATGGCGGCCGTCCGCGCCGTCTGCGACGCCCTCGAAAAAATCGTCCCGGCCGACCTGTGGCCGCTGCCGACCTACCGCGAGATGCTCTTCGTGAAGTA
>JBBSMV010000381.1:0-2126 GCA_038232975.1 Rhodothermales bacterium | reverse complement strand
GCCGAGCGCCACGACGATGTTCTTGATCTCCTCGTTGTCGAGGATCCGGTCGAGCCGGGCCTTCTCTACGTTGAGAATCTTGCCGCGGAGCGGGAGGATGGCCTGGAAGTGGCGGTCGCGGGCCTGCTTGGCCGAGCCGCCGGCGGAGTCTCCCTCGACGAGGAAGACCTCGCTCTCGGCGGGGTCCTTCGAGGCGCAGTCGGCGAGCTTGCCCGGCAGGCCGGCCCCGCCGAAGGCGTTCTTGCGCTGCACCAGCTCGCGCGCCTTGCGGGCGGCGGCCCTCGCTTGGGCCGAGAGCGTGACTTTCTGGACGATCCGCTTGGCGTCGTTCGGGTGGTCGTCGAGCCACTCGGCGAGCTTCTCCGAGACGAAGCTCTCGACGGCCCCCTGCACCTCCGAGTTGCCGAGCTTGGTCTTGGTCTGCCCCTCGAACTGCGGCTCCTGCACCTTCACCGAGAGCACGGCGGTCAGGCCCTCGCGGAAGTCGTCGCCCGAGAGGTCGATCTTGACGTTCTTGAGGAGGCCGTTCTTGTCGGCGTAGGTCTTGAGCGTCCGCGTCAGCGCCCGGCGGAAGCCCGAGATGTGGGTCCCGCCCTCGTGGGTGTTGATGTTATTGACGAACGAGAGGACGTTCTCGGTGTAGCCCGCGTTGTAGCGCATCGCCAGCGCAATCGGCACGTCGGCGTCCTCGTCCTCGACGGCGATGGTGTGCTCGAGGATCGGCTCGCGCGCCTCGTCGAGGTAGGCGACGAACTCGCGGAGGCCGCCGTCGAAGTGGTACTCTTCCTTGCGCAGCTCCTCGTCCTCCTCGCGCCGGTCCTCGATGGAGATCGTGAGGCCGCGGTTGAGGTAGGCCAGCTCGCGCATCCGGTCCGAGAGCGTCTCGAAGCGGTACTCGCGGGCGATGAAGATCGAGTCGTCGGGCCAGAAGTGGACGTGGGTGCCGGTCGCCTCGCCCGGCTCCATCGGGCGGAGCTTCTCGACCGTCGTGACCGGCGCACCGCGCTCGTAGGTCTGCTGCCAGACGTGCCCCTCGCGCCGGACCGTGACGGTGAGCCGGTTCGAGAGCGCGTTCACACACGAAACGCCGACGCCGTGGAGGCCGCCGGAGACCTTGTAGGTGTCCTTGTCGAACTTGCCGCCGGCGTGGAGGACCGTCATCACGACCTCGACGGCCGGCCGGTTCTCCTTCTTGTGGAGGCCGACGGGGATGCCGCGCCCGTTGTCCCACACCGAGACCGAGTTGTCCTCGTGGATCGTGACGGCGACGCGGTCGCAGTAGCCGGCGAGCGCCTCGTCAATCGAGTTGTCGACGACCTCGTAGACGAGGTGGTGGAGGCCGCGCACCCCGACGTCGCCGATGTACATCGCCGGGCGCTTTCGGACGGCCTCGAGGCCTTCGAGGACCTGGATGTTGTCGGCCTCGTACTGGCCGGCGGGGGGGACGGGCACGCGGACAGACTCGTCGCGGCCGTTGAGGTGGAGGGTTTCGTCTGCCATGCTCCTCGGAGTGCGGTGATAGAGGCGGGGGCGGCGCGGCCAGTCTCTTAAGGAATCCCGCTGTGCGCGCCGAATATAGCGGTTTTGCCGCTCCCCGTCCCACGCCGCACGGCGGGATTAGTTCGCCTCGCCGAGGGCCTCTGCGAGACCTTCGAGAAGGCCCGCCGTGCGGTCGAGCCACCGCGCCAGGACACTCGCGAACCCGCTCCCGGCGGCGATGGCGAGGCGCTCGGCCTCGAGCTGCCGCACGCGGGCCTCCTCGACGAGTGCCTCGGGCACGGCAGGGTAGAGGCTCAGCAGGCGCTGGTGGACGACGTGCAGCTCGCGCGCGAGCCGGGCCAGCGTCATCCGGTCCTCGAAGGCCCGCACGAGCGCCGTGCGCGCGTCGCGCTCCACGACGAGGCTGAGGCGGAGGCGCGCGACCAGCCCGCCCAGCTCCGGCAGCACGGCGCGGAGATACGCCCGCACCGACGGCGCGGCCTCCTGCTCCGACGGGTCGCGCCCGGCGCAGCGCTCGGCGGCGGCGTGGCGCACCTCGGCCGCCGCGCGGAGCGTCGAGAGGAGCACGAGCGCGTCGAGCTGGTGGGCGGTGGAGTCGCGGGGCATGGGGCAAAAAACGGTAGGGG
>JBBSMV010000380.1:0-2156 GCA_038232975.1 Rhodothermales bacterium | reverse complement strand
CTCCAGATGTTCAAGAAGAAGGACCGCGCCCTGCCGGCGGCGACCGACCAGGCCGCGCTCGACGGTGCGCCCCGCGAGGCCGCGAAGGTATAATAGACTGTTTGGTAACGAGCGAAACAAACCCTCCCCCTGGACAGGGGGAGTCCCCGCAGGGGGAGGGGGTAGACCGAGCACCGTGCCAACCCTGAGTCTACCACCCCGCACGCCCGGCCGGGCGTGCGCCCCACCGGGACTCGTCCCTCCTGTCCAGAGCCTGCCCTGAGCGCAGTCGAAGGGAGGGGGACTCTTCCGCGACAGTTACTAAACAGTTTCTAACACCCCCGGACTCCCGACCCTCGACCCCAGCCCCCCGACTCGTGAAAGAGACCCTCATCACGCTCGCCTACCTCGTGGCGGCCTCGCTCTTCATCGTCGGGCTGAAGCGGCTTTCGTCGCCGCGGACGGCGCGCGGCGGCAACCAGCTCGCCGCCGGCGGGATGCTCGTGGCGGTGGTGGCGACGCTTTTCATCCAGCAGATCCTGAGTCCAGTCGAGATGGTGGCCGGCCTCGTGCTCGGCGGGGCCGTCGGGGTGTGGCTGGCGCGGTCGGTCGAGATGACGAAGATGCCGGAGCTGGTGGCGGCCTTCAACGGCTTCGGCGGCGGGGCGAGCGCGCTCGTGGCGGCGGCCGAGGTGGCGCGCTACACCGGCCTCGACCCCATGCCCCTCGCCTCAGCCGTCGCCTCGGCGCAGCCGGTGCCGGCGGACATGGTGCTGGTCCTCGAGCCGTTCACCGGCCTGCTCGCCTTCACGGTGGCGCTCTCGGTGCTGATCGGGGCCGTCACGTTCTCAGGCAGCTTCGTCGCCTTCGGCAAGCTCAGCGGGCGGCTCAGCGGCAACCCCGTCGCGTTCCCCGGCCTGCGGCTGCTCTCGGTCGCTGTCGGCCTCGGCGTCGTCGCGGCGACGGCGTGGATCGTGCTCGGCGCGGCGGACTTCCCGGCGGTCGAGGCCCCGGTGGTCTGGGGCCTGGCGGCGCTCTCGGCGCTCGCGCTCCTGCTCGGCATCCTGCTCGTGGTCCCCATTGGCGGGGCCGACATGCCGGTCGTGGTGGCGCTCCTGAACTCGTACTCCGGGCTGGCGGCGGCGTCGGCGGGGTTCGTGCTCGACAACTACGCACTCATCGTCAGCGGCGCGCTCGTAGGCGCGAGCGGGCTGATCCTGACGCGGATCATGTGCGAGGCGATGAACCGCTCGCTCGCCAACGTGCTGCTCGGCGGCTTCGGCGGCACCGCAGCCGTTGCCGCCGGGCCGGGGCTCTCGACCGAGGGCCTGACGGTCCGCGAGACGACGGCCGACGACGCGGCGATCCTGATGAGCTACGCGCAGAAGGTCATCATCGTCCCCGGCTATGGCCTCGCCGTGGCGCAGGCGCAGCACCAGGTCCGCGAGATGGCCGACCTGCTGCAGAAGGAGGGCGTCGAGGTGAAGTACGCCATCCACCCCGTCGCAGGCCGGATGCCGGGCCACATGAACGTGCTGCTGGCCGAGGCCAACGTGCCCTACGACCAGCTCTTCGACATGGACGACGTCAACGCCGACTTCGAGACGGCCGACGTGGCGCTCGTCGTCGGGGCCAACGACGTCGTCAACCCGGCCGCCCGGACCGACGCCGGCTCGCCGATCTTCGGGATGCCGATCCTGAACGTGGACCACGCCCGGAACGTGATCGTCCTCAAGCGCTCGATGCGGCCGGGCTACGCAGGCGTCGAGAACGCGCTCTTCTACGGCGACAACACGCAGATGCTCTTCGGCGACGCGAAGGACTCGATCTCCGAGGTGGTCTCCGAGCTGAAGGCGCTGCAATCGTAACGCTACCATCTGAACCAGTCTGAGCTATGGCTACCCGACGCGCCTCTCCACGCCCCGTTTCCCCGCGCCCCGGCTGGCGGCACCCACTCCTGCTGCCCGGCGCGCTCGCCGTCGTTGCCGGGTTGTTGCTGATGGCGGGCATGCGCGCGTTCGCGTTCTCCTTTTTGCTCTTCGCCCTCGGGCTGCTGCTCTGGCTGATGGGCAAGGCGCTGCGCTGGAAGGGCGCGCCGGAGGCCGGGATCGTCGTCGGCGTCGTCGGCGCGGTGATCGCGCTCTGGGCGCTCTTCGGGTAGGCGCTATGCCTCTGCG
>JBBSMV010000379.1:0-2159 GCA_038232975.1 Rhodothermales bacterium | reverse complement strand
ACACGGCGTGCCGTGTCCGACCCCAACCGCTCGGCCCGGCCACGGGTAAGGAATGCTCTGCCCCTACGACGCAGGCCCGCTCGGTACCCTCGTCATTCGCCCGAGACGCGCCGGAGGCGGTCCTGCGTGAGCGTGTACTTCAGCGAGACGCGGTGCGAGTAGCCCAGCTCCTGGCGGATGCCGCCGAAGTCGCCGAAGCCGTAGTCCACGTCGAACGCGCCGACGTTGAGGCCGGCCCCGACGGTCGGCGTGACCTCCGTGCCGAAGCGCTCCGAGCTGGTCACGTCCGAGATGCCGGCGCGGAGGGCGACGATATTGCGGAACGTCAGCTCGGTGCCGAGGCGCGGGTGGAGCGACACGTCGCCGGTGTTGAAGGCGTAGGCGCGCTGCCCGTCGAAGGCCAGGTCGAAGTCCAGCCCGGCGGTGAAGCCGAGGTCCTCGGTCAGCGGCAGCGTCACGCCCGTCCCGAAGCGCGCCACCGGGAGCACGATCTCGGCCCCACCGACCGGCGCGTCCACGCCGAAGACCTCGCTGATGTTGGCGAGCTTGTCGCTGTCCAGGCTCCACGACTGGAGCATCCCGGTGACGTCCTGCACGTTGAGGCCGAGCTGGAAGATGCCGATCCGGTACTGCGCGCCGAGGTCGAGCGAGTAGCCCCAGGCGCTGGCGAAGTCGCCGATCCCGCGGCGGACCACCTTCGCCGTCACGCCGACCGAGAGGTTCGAGCGGAGCTGCCGGGCGTAGGAGACGAAGAAGGCGTAGTCGGCGGCCGAGAAGAAGCTGATCGAGTCGGGCGTGGGGCGGTCGCCCGCGGCGTCCCAGGCGTTGAGCGTGTTGGCGATGTCGTCGACGCCGGAGCGGAAGAACGAGAGGCCGACCGTCGAGCGGGCGTTGACCGGGAAGACGCCCGCGCCGTAGTCGAACTGCACGATGCCGTCGAAGCGCTCGGCGTGCATGTAGGCCGCCTCGGGGTAGAGGGTCCGGTTCAGCCCGGCCGGGTTCCAGTAGCCGGCCGTCACGTCGCTGGCGAGCGCGACGTGCGCCCCGCCCATCCCGAGCGCCCGGCCGCCGACCCCGCCGGCGAGGAAGTCCGCCCCGTATTTTGCGACGCGCTGCGCCTCGGCCGGGGCCGCAGCGAGCGCGAGGAAGAGGAGCAGGAGGCCGAGCGGACGGAGACGGTGCATCGGGAGGCGGAGGTAGGCGAGGCGGACGGGGGCACGTTCAAAGCGGGCAGGGCCAAAGATGGCAAAAAACAGACCGGAGGGCAAGTGCTATTTCAGTCCCCTCCCGCTAACGCCCGCATCGCCTGAAATATTTCGTCCCCGTTGGCACATCGCGTGGCCCGCTCCGTTCCCCTTCTGCGTTTCCCTGTTGAACGCACTCTCCACCCTCCTAACCACACCCGCTATGTCTGCTCCCTCCGAAACGCCCCGCCCCACCGGCACCGACTCCTTCGAGCGCGACGAATTCCGCCAGCAGTATCCCGGCCCCTATGCCGAAGGGTCCGCTGCCTTCAAGGACGGCCTGAGCCTGTCGGACAACCCCTACGCCACCGACACCGGCGAGCACGACGCGTGGGACGTCGGCTACGACGACGCCCAGACGGGCTGACCCTGCGCCCGCCGCAGCCGGGCGGCGAACGCGCCGTCCGTGCTGTGGCGCTGCGGGAGCGCGGCGTAGTAGCCCTCCTCCGTCACGAACGCCTCCGGCACGAAGGGGTCGGCGCGCTCCAGCGCGAAGCCGGGGTGCCGGTCCAGGAAGGCAGCGACGCGCTCCTCGTTCTCCTCCGGCTCGGTGGTGCAGGTGCTGTAGACGAGCAGCCCGCCGGGGCGGACGAGCGCGGCGGCAGCGTCGAGCAGCTCGTCCTGCAAGGCCGTCAGCTCCGCGACCTCCTCCGGCGTGCGCCGCCAGCGGAGGTCGGCGCGCTTGGCGAGCACGCCGAGGCCGGAGCACGGCGCGTCGAGCAGCACCCGGTCGCCCGCCGGCCGGTCCTCCCCCGGCCGGGCGGCGAGGTCGCGCAGGTCGGCGGCCTCGACCTCAACCGAGCGCAGCCCGTGCGCGGCGGCGGCCTCCCGGACCAGGTTCGCCCGGCCGGGATGCAGGTCGAAGGCCCGGACGCGCCCTTCGTCGCCCATCCGCAGCGCGGCGTGGAGCGCCTT
>JBBSMV010000378.1:0-2187 GCA_038232975.1 Rhodothermales bacterium | reverse complement strand
GGAACTGCCGCATCAGGTCCTCGTCGGTCATCGCGTCGAGGGTGTCGCGGCGGGCCTGGCGGGCGCGGGTGTGGGGAGCGGTTTTGACGTAGCGGCGGGTTTCGACGGGCGTATCCACGCGGGTTCCGGTGGGTTCGACAAAGAGAGAGGTGACCGATGCGCTGCTTGCTTCAGGGCACACGGCATGAACGGTCAACAACCCTTCCATAGTACTTGTTTCTGCCATTGCGACAGGTCACGCCCCCGTCAATTCTCCTCGAAGCTCGCCGTTCTGCGTGGAAATAAAGCCTCGGCGCGATGACCGAAAGTGGCAGGCTGCAAGGGGCTGTGCCACTTCGACGGGTGCAGCCTGGCCCTAGCCCTTCGGCTTCGCGTTCGTCTCGATGTACTGCACGATCAGCCCCGCCACGTCCTTGCCCGTCGCCTTCTCGATCCCTTCCAGCCCCGGCGACGAGTTGACCTCGAGCACGAGCGGGCCGCGCGCCGAGCGGAGGATGTCGACGCCCGCCGCCCGGAGGCCGAGCGCTTTGACGGCCTGCACCGCCGTCTTCCGCTCGGTCGGGGTGATCTTGGCGAGGCTCGCCGAGCCGCCCCGGTGGATGTTCGAGCGGAACTCGCCCTCGGCCCCCTTCCGCGTCATCGCCGCCACCACCTTGTCACCGACCACGAGGCAGCGGAGGTCCGAGCCGCCGGCCTCTTTGATGAACTCCTGCACGAGCAGGTACGCCTTGAGGCCGCGGAAGGCCTGGATCACGCTCTCGGCCGCCTTCTTGGTTTCGCAGAGGACGACGCCCACGCCCTGCGTCCCTTCGAGCAGCTTGACGATGAGGGGCGGCCCGCCGACGGCTTTGATGACATCGTCCACGGCGTCGGCGTCGTGCGCGAAGGCCGTGACGGGGAGGCCGATGCCGGCCTTCGCGAGGAGCTGGTGGGCGCGGAGCTTGTCGCGCGAGCGCGTGATCCCGACCGAGCCGTTGAGGCAGTAGACCCCCATCGCCTCGCACTGCCGCACCACGGCGAGGCCGTAGAACGTGATCGACGCGCCGATGCGCGGAATCACGGCGTCGAGGCCCTCGATCTTCTCGCCCCGGAGGTGCAGCTCCGGCCCGCCCGCCGTGAGGTGGATCGTGCAGTGGAGCGTGTCGAGCACGCGGACCGTGTGCCCCCGCTCCTCAGCCGCTTCGACGAGGCGGCGGGTCGAGTACAGCTCGGGGTTGCGCGAGAGAATGGCGAGGTTCATAAGGGGGGAGTCAGTCGTAGAGGCCAGCCGCCTGGGGTCGGCGGCCGTGGAGGAAGGAGACGCTGGAGTCGACGAGGAGGAGGCCTTCGAGGGCCTGGCGGCCGAGGAGCATCCGCAGCCGCATCGCCCGGCGGTCCGTAAGCGTAAGCTCGACGGGCCACACGGCGTCGCCGAGGTGGAGCGGGGTGCGGATCACGACGCGCAGCTCTTCGTGCCCGCTCGAGCTCGTCACCGAGCGCTCGTCCGCCACGTCGGCCACGGCGCGGACGACGAGCTGCTCGTTCTGCTGGAGGGGCTGGACGGCGAAGCGGACGCGCTCGCGCCCGTCCTCGTGGACCGTCTCGATGTCGAAGGCGTGGAGCGACGAGGTCTTCGCGCCGGTATCGACTTTGGCTTTGACGGCCGGCAGGCCGAGGTCCGGGAGGGCTACCCACTCGCGCCAACCGACGATAATGCTGGGGTGGCGAGACATGACGCAGGAGGGCGTTGGGAGGAGGGAACAACGGTTCCAGAGGATAGAGCATAGCGGGTAGAGAATAGCGCGCTACCCCCCGTCCCCCCTCCTCTATTCTCCCATTCTCCGTTCCTAAATCCCGCCCGAGAGGAGGTACAGGCACGCCATCCGCACGGCGATGCCGTTCGTGACCTGGCTCAGGATCACCGACCGGTCCGAGTCCACGACCTCGCTCGCCAGCTCGACGCCGCGGTTGACCGGGCCGGGGTGCATGATCCTGAGGTCGGGGTAGCGGGCGAGGTGCTCCTCTTTGATCCCGAAGCGGGTGTGGTACTCGCGGAGGCTCGGGAAGAGGCCGGCCGACTGCCGCTCCATCTGGATGCGGAGCGCCATCGCCACGTCGCAGCCGTCGAGCGCGTGGTCCAGACGGTCGGTGACGCTCACGTCGCGGTCGCCCACGGCCTCGATGAGCCCGACGGGCATCATGGTGCGC
>JBBSMV010000377.1:0-2202 GCA_038232975.1 Rhodothermales bacterium | reverse complement strand
TCGTCGCCGGTGCGGGTGTAGACTTTCATAGGCGATAGCAATGCCCGTATAGACGCGACATGTCGCGTCTATACGGGCATTGCTATCGCCTATGAAAGTCTACACCCGCACCGGCGACGACGGCACGACCGCCCTCTTCGGCGGTGACCGCGTCACCAAAACGCACCCGCGCATCGCCGCCTACGGCACGGTGGACGAAGCCAACGCCGCGCTCGGCCTCGCCCGCGCCCACCTCGCCGGCGTCGGAGCCGGCCGTGCCGACACGCTCCTCCACACGATCCAGCAAGACCTGTTCGTGCTCGGCGGCGACCTCGCCTCGCCCCACGAGACGAAGTACCCGGTGCCACGCGTCGAGGACCACCACATCGAAGCATTAGAGCGGGCGATTGACGAACTCGAAGAGGACCTCCCTGCTCTCAAGCATTTCATCCTGCCGGGTGGATCGCTGGCGGGTGCTGCGCTCCACGTCGCCCGCACCGTCACGCGCCGCGCCGAGCGCCTGACGGTCACGCTCGCCGGGCTGGAGCCGATCAACGAAGCCGCGCCGCGCTACCTCAACCGCCTCTCCGACCTGCTGTTCGTCCTCGCCCGCTGGGTGAACCACCAGGCCGGCGCACCGGAGGCCGAGTGGATTCCGGTCGAGCGGGATGGGAAAGGGGGAAAGGGCGAATGAGGGAAAGGAGGACAGGAGAGAAGCGTCGTAGTTTGGCTGGTCCATCTTGTCTCCCACTCTCCCACTCTCCCACTCTCCCTCACGGCGTCTTCTTCCGTCCGCGCGCCGGCTTCTCGGGGCCGGGCTCGACGGTCAGCGTCTCGGTCACGGTCTCGCCGCCGAGGGCGAGGGTAACGGTGTACGTGCCCGGCATGAGGTAGACGCGGTCGTCATCAGCTAGCTCCTGGTCCTCGCGGACCTCGTCGGGGTCGTAGGCGAGGTTGTAGGTCACGGCGTTGAGGCCGCGCTCGGCATCGTCGAAAGCGGCGCTGACGAGTGTGCCGGTCGAGTCGGTGACGGTGAGCGTGGCCTGTCCGGCGGCGGGTGCGAAGTAGGTCAGCCGCGCCTCGGGCTGGCTCGGGTCGCTCCACGCCCAGTCGCGGCTTCCCCAGCCTTCCGAGTGCTGGACGGTCTCGATCCCGAACAGCTTGAGGCCACCGTCACGCACCTCCGGCGTGAGCTGCGCGACGAGGTCGAGGTCGGCGATCCAGAGCGAGCGGCCGTGCGTGCCAATCACGAGGTCGTGCGCACCCGCGTGGATCACGGCGTCGTGGACGGGCGCGTTCGGCAGGCCGTCCATCATCGTCATAAACGTCGCGCCGCCGTCGAGGCTGGCGTAGAACCCGTTGTCGGTCCCGACGAACAGGAGGTCTTCGTTTTCCGGATCCTCAACGATCACGTTGACGGGCTCGGCGGGCAGGTCGGTGCCGAGGCGCTGCCACGTCGCGCCGAGGTCGTCGGAGCGGTAGACGTGTGCCTCGAAATTATCCCAGCGATATCCGTTGAGCGTGACGTAGAGCCGCTCCGTGTCGTGCGCCGAGGCGACGACGCGGCTCACCCACAGGTTCGGCGGCAGGTCCGCGGAGAGGTCCGTCCAGCGGTACCCGCCGTCTTCGGTGACGTGGACCAGCCCGTCGTCGCTGCCGACGACGAGCAGGCCGAAGCGCTCGGGCGACTCGTCGATGCTCGTGAGCGTGCCGTAGGGCACGTCGCCGGGGACGCCGCCGTGCGTGAGGTCGCCGGAGATGGCCTCCCACGTGTCGCCGCGGTCGAGCGAGCGGTGGAGCTTCTGCGAGCCGAGGTAGAGGATGTCCTGGTTGTGCCGCGAGAGGTGAATCGGCGTCTGCCAGTTGAAGCGGAGCGGGCGCTCGCCGAGATCATGCTCCGGCGTGATCCGGGTGCTCTCGTAGTCCGCGCCCGGTGCGGGGCGGTCGAGGCGAAAGTAGTTGCCGAACTGGAAGCCGGTGTAGACCGTGTTGTTCGTCCGCGTGTCGATCTGGACCTGCATCCCGTCGCCGCCCAT
This sequence comes from Rhodothermales bacterium, assembly GCA_038232975.1. Taxonomy (GTDB): domain Bacteria; phylum Bacteroidota; class Rhodothermia; order Rhodothermales; family JANQRZ01; genus JANQRZ01. Next base: position 187 of record JBBSMV010000377.1, on the reverse strand, counting down.
GATCCAGTCGAAATCGTAGTCGCCGGAGGCGCGCCAGCCGGGGTTCGAGGGGTCGTTCGTGCTCGGCCCTTCCCAGACGCCGTTGTCCTGGAGCCCGCCATAGACGTGGTACGGCTCCTGCGTGTCCACGGCGACGGAGTAGAACTGCCCGACGGCCGGGCTGTTGGCCTTGAACCACGCGTCGCCG
>JBBSMV010000376.1:0-2220 GCA_038232975.1 Rhodothermales bacterium | reverse complement strand
GCTTCCGTGCACCGGGCACCGAAGGCGAGCGACGTGTACTGGCTCCCGTGGTCCGAGTGATGGACGACGCCCTCGGGCTTGCGCTGGGCCACGGCCATGTCGAGCGCCGCCAGCACGAGCTCGGCTCGGAGGTGCCCGGCCATGGCCCACCCGACGACGCGGCGGCTGAAGGCGTCGAGCACGACGGCGAGGTAGAGGAAGCCCGATCCGGTCGGGACCTCCGGTCGGGACATACGTGATGTCGGCGACCCATAGTGCGTCGGGCCTCTCGGCCGTGAACTCGCGCTGGACGAGGTCCAGCCCTTTCGGAGCGCCGGGCGTGCGTGTGGTCGTCGTGGGACCACGTCGGCGGCTCACGCCTGCGATCCCGACCGCCTTCATCAGGCGGGCCACGCGCTTCTTACCAACGCGGACGCTGGCGGCCTGGAGGTCGGCGTGGATGCGTAGTGCCCCGAGCGCCTCACTGACGGCCGCCCGCAGGCGCTCGCGTGTCCGAGCCGCCACCGAGCGCAGTCGCGCCTTCAGCTTCGACCAGCACAGCTCAACCGGGTTGAACTCCGGCGAGTACCGCGGCAGGTAGCGCCCCCCGACGTGGGCCGCCGCGAAGAGCGCCCGCACCGCCGCCGTCTTGTGCGAAGAGAGGTTGTCCATCACCACCACTTGGCCGGGACGAAGCGTCGGCAGCAGCACCTCCGAGACGAAGCTCACGAAGGCCGCCCCGTTCATCCCCCCGTCGATAGCCCGGTGGCAGACGACGCCCCCGACCGAGATCGCCCCGACCACCGTGAGGTTCTTGCCGCGCCGGTGGGGGATGCTCCCGTAGAGGTGCCGCCCGCGACGCGAGCGGCCGTAGCGCCGGGTCATGGCGATGTTCGTCCCGGTCTCGTCGAGGAAGACGTAGTGCTCACTCGGCATCAGGGGCTGCTCGCTCACGAAGGCCTCCCGCTCGGCGTGGACATCAGCGCTCGCTCGCTCGTCGGCGCGGAGCGTCTTTTTTTAGCGTCAGCCCCAGCGCTACGAGCGCCCGGTTGACCACCGACCGACGGACCGACCGACCGCGCTCGGCCCGGAGCCGACGGGCGAGTTCCTCGGCGGTGGCATCGGGCGTGGCCTCGACCCAGGCGGCGAGCGCCGCGCGGTCGTCATCCGAAAGCGTCGGGCGCGGGCCACGCGGAGCCGTCGAGGGCACGATAGAGCCGGTTCTGCGCCAGAGGCGCTTGATCTTCTGGACGAAGGAACGGCTGACGCCGAAGCGGTCGACGACGGCCTGTTCGGTGGCATCGCCTCGGAGGGCGGCGTCGAGGATGCGCTGTCGGAGGTCGAGGGAGAAGGCGGCCATGAGGAGGCGGGTTGGTGTACCGCAGCTTACTCAATCACTGCACTAGGAGAGGCGAGCGATCCGTCTTTGCTCGAGATTGGAGCTATGGCCGTTGCAGATGGACTCGCCGCATATGAAGCCAGCCAGCAGTTCAAACCTTATGTACGAGCCGGGCTGAGGGGTTACAGTTTACGACAGCGGATCACGCCCGCAGCTTGTAGTCCCGTTCGTCGAAGCGCGCCAGGAGCCGGTCGTAGAAGTACAGGCTCCACACCCCGTCATCGCCCTGCTCCAGGCCGAGGTATTCGTGGCAGAGCGCCTTCGAGACGAAGAACCGGTGCTTCTTGAAGCGGATGTTGCCGTCCTTCGAGAGGAACCGCACCGGGCGGGCGTCCGCCCGCCCAAGTGCCCGGGGTACTCCGGCTCGGGCACCACCTCAGGCATCGGGCGGGGTGGCGGGACGTAGACGGAGGACGGCGTCCGGTAGCCGAGCGCTTCGTGGGGGCGCTCGTCCTTGAACGCGCCCCGCCAAGCGTCGAAGGGCTCCTGCTGTGAGGGCATGCCCTGCTCCGGTGGTCGGGCCGTCTCGGCTTTGAGCGTCTTGTGCATCCCGCCCGGCCGAGGCGGGCGGGTTCATGCGCCCCGTTCTGCTGCGGCGGGCCGGGCGACCCCGCCCCGCCGAGGCGGGGGGGGTCGTGCCCGATGCCCAGCTTGATCCACCAGACCCGAGAGCCGCGAGAGGCCGCAGATGGCTTGCGTGGCGAAGGGCACGCCGTTGTCGGAGCGGATCGCCTCAGGCAGCCCGTACTCGCAGAAGAGCCGCTCGGACTGCGCACGCGCGGCTACCTGTGCCACCGACGGCAGCCCGTGGCAGCTCAGGACGTACCGGCTGTGCGCGTCGC
>JBBSMV010000375.1:0-2224 GCA_038232975.1 Rhodothermales bacterium | reverse complement strand
GAGGGAGGACGTCACGCCGCCGGTGACGAAGAGGTACTTGGTCTGCACGGGAGCCGGGGTCTGGGTGCGAGGGGTCGGGGTAAGGTACGGCGCGACCCCGTGGACGGCGGACAGAAGACGGTAGACAGAAGACGGGAGGTGCGTCTCTCTTTTCTATCTCTTCCCTCTTCTCTGTCTCTTCTCGTCCCTACCCCAGTACGTCGGAGACGGCGACCTCGCCAGCCTCGGGGAGCGCCGCGAGCGTCAACGACTCGCCTGGCCCGGCCGTGCGAACCTCGGCATAGCCTGCGGCTCCAGGCCGCCGGTACACTTCGACCTGCTCGCCTGAAAGGTCCACGATCCAGACCTCGGGGATGCCGGCGGCGGCGTAGCGCGGAGCCTTCACCGAGCGGTCCGTCGCCAGCGTCGTGTCGGCCACCTCGACCACCAGGAGGGCATCGGCGGCTTCGGGTACCCGAACGTCTGCGAAGGGCCGCAAGAGCGCAACGTCCGGCTCCGGCTCCTGCTTCGGCCCGAGTCGAAGCGGGTTCTGGACGCTGATCATAACATCGAGGTCCCGCCCAATCTTTAAGCGATGCAAGAGAGCGTCGAGGCGGTTGACGCAGAGGAGGTGGGGGGCACCAATGGGCGACATAGCGACGATGATTCCGTCAATGAGTTCGACCCGGCTGTCCTCGTCGAAGAGGCCGGCTTCAGCCATCATGTGATACTCGTCCACGGTGAATGTCCGGAGATCCAGCAGCGTAGCGGGCATCGGGTCAGCGGTTGAAATGGGTAATATCAAAGCGAATGGTACGCGCTCGGCGGACCTGCGTTCTACTCCGGCTTGCGGGCGATCATCAGCAGGCCAGTGCCTGTCGGGTTCTGCTCGCGGAGGTCGAGCGCGTTGAGCGCGAGGCCGGCCGGCAGCGCCGGGAGGTAGTAGAGCGGAAGCAAGGCCCCGAAGGCGAGGCTCCGGCCCAGCAGCCCCATCGGCCACTTGACGAGGAGCCGCCACCCGGCCGAGCCGTAACGCCCGTAGGTGTACATCCAGTCCACGACGGGCAGCCCGGCGGTCTCGAGCTTCTCCCGCAGCTCGGCCGGCGGATAGCCGTCGCGGACGTGCTCGCCGATGAAGCTCGCCTCGCCCTCGGCGGTAACGCCGCTGCCGCCCGCGTCGCTCGGCGTGTTGACCACGACGTAGCCGCCCGGCCGGAGCACGCGGCGGAAGCTCTCGAACACGGCGCGGTCGTCCTCAATGTGCTCCATCACGTCTACGCTCAGGCAGAGGTCGTAGACGCCCTCCTCGTCCATCGGCGCGGTCAGGTCGAGCTGCCGGAACGTGATCCGCTCGGCGTGGGGCGTCCGGTCGAAAAACGCCCGCGCCCGGGCGAGGTAGTCGGCCTTCACGTCCACGGCCGTGACCTCGACGAGCGGGAACTGGTCGAGGAGGAAGTAGGCGTACTGCCCGAACCCGGTCCCGGCGTCGAGCACGCGGACGGGTCGGTTCCGGGGGAGGCTCTCGATGAGCGCGCGCAGCTCGCGGCGGACGTACCACGCGCGGAGGAAGACGGTGTCGAGGAGGCGGTAGAACGCCTTGTTCAGCGCGGGCGTGCGCGTGAACATCTCGCCGAGGCGGTCCTTGATTGGGTCGTAGTTCATCGCGTGGGGGTGGGAGTGGAGGCGGTTGGGTGGATGGGGGTGAGGCCGAAGGCGGCGGCTGCCTCGCAGCGCGCGCACGCGTGGAACCCTCCCATCCCCCCCGCATCCCCCCGCCCCGGCTCTCAAGCGGAATGGGCTTCGTAGTAGGCCATCGCCCGCTCGATGCCGGTGCGGAAGTCGGTCGCCGCCTCGAAGCCGAGGGCGCGCTGCCGGGCGGTATCGCCGCCGCGGGCGAAGACGCCGGAGGGCTTGTCGGAGAGGCCGCGGACCTCGGGCGCGTAGCCGCACGCCTCGGCGGCCATCCGGGCGAACGCCTTGAAGCTCGTGTAGACGCCCGTCGAGAGGTTGACGGCGTCGCCGTCGTCTATCCGGTCCACGGTCTGGAGGACCCCGGTGATGCAGTCCTCGATGTGGATGAAGTCGCGCATCTGCTCGCCGGTGCCCCACACCTCCAGCACCTCTGCTCCCCGGTGGGCGAGGGCGCGCTTGCAGATGCTCGGGAAGGGGTAGGTGTCGTCCTGGTCCTCGCCGTAGCCGGAGAACGGGCGGTAGCAGACCGACCTCAGCCCGTGCCGCGCGTGGG
>JBBSMV010000374.1:0-2245 GCA_038232975.1 Rhodothermales bacterium | reverse complement strand
GCCAGAGCGCCACCTGCGCGATCTGCGCGGGGAACTCCTCGATCTCGATCCCGAAGCACTGGTCCACGTTGACCCGGATGAGGTCGGCCACGTCGAAGACCTGCTGGCCGCGCTGGAGCGCCTGGATGACCTCGATCTCGAGCTTGCGCAGCTCGCGGTAGGCGATGACGAGGAAGTTGCCGCAGCCGCACGCCGGGTCGAGCAGCCGGAGCGCGGCGAGGCGCGCGTGGAAGCGCTCCAGCTCGGGGCGGCTGCGCCGTTTGGCCCGCTCGAAGTCGGCCCGGAGGTCGTCCATGAAGAGCGGGCCGATGAGCTTGCGGATGTTGCCCTCAGAGGTGTAGTGCGCGCCGAGCTCGCGCCGCGCTGCGGCGTCCATCGCGCCCTGGAACATCGCGCCGAAGATGGCCGGCGAGATCGCGCCCCAGTCGAGCCGGGCGGCCTCGAGGAGCTGCGCGCGGAGGCCCGCGTCGAAGTGGGCCATCGAGAGGCGCTCGGCGAAGAGCGCGCCGTTGACGTAGGGGAAGGCGGCGAGCTGCTCGTCGAGCGTGGTCTGCCGCGCCTCGGGCGGGGTGTTGAGCGTCTCGAAGAGCGCGCCGAGCGCCGGGCCGAGGTCGGAGCCGTCGGGCCGCGTCCGGGCGATGAGGTAGTCGAGGAAGGCCCCGCGCGGGGCGAAGAGGCAGGTGTCGTCGGCGAAGAGGCAGAAGAGCAGCCGGACGAGGAGGACCTCGAGGTCGTGCCCGGCGTAGCCGACGGCGCGGAGGCGGTCGTGAAGGTCGCCCATGCGGGCGGCGGCGCGGACGTTGACGGGGTCCTGCTCGTCGTAGCTCCGCCGCTCGTAGCCCGCGATGAAGCCGAAGCGCTCGATGTGGTCGAGCAGGTCCTCCAGCGCGAACTCGGTCTCGTCGCCGGTGTCGAGGTCGCGGAGGCGGAGGCGGGCGAAGTCCGAGACGAGGACGTAGCGCGGGAGGGCGTCGTCTTCGAGACCGGGGACGTAGTCGAGGGCCTGGGCGAAGGCGGCGTCGAGGTTTTTGCTGCGCGACTTGTGCTCGGCGATCAGCACGCCGGGCCAGACGAGGTCGATGAAGCCCTGCCCGCCGCCGGCCTTTTTGACGGCCTCCTCGAACGAGGCGACGCGGCGGCGCGAGACGCCGAAGACGCCCAGGAAGTCGTTCCAGAAGGTCTGCGCCTCGGCGCGCTCGCTCTCCTCGTCGCGCCACTCGTGGACGAAGGCGGCGGCGCGGGTCTTGATCTCGTTCCAGGTCAGCGGCATCGGCGGGCGGCGGGGTGAGCACGGCGGCCCCGAAACTACGGCGCGCGTTAGGAGGCAGGCCGCCTTCGATGCAGCGCGTCGGCCGGCGCAACTTTTTTTGCGCAGCGTGAGGGGATGCACGCGGCGATAGCGATAGGGGAGGGAGCGGCCTCTCGCTCAGCGCCTTCATTCACTCCAAACCCGTACTACCATGAACCGCTTTATCACTCCCCAGCGCGGGCTGTGCTCTCTCAGCCTGCTCCTCGCCCTCCTCGCTTCGGCCCCGGTCGGGCACGCTCAGATTGGTGGCACCCCCGAGGTCAACGACCACTTCGGCCAGGTCCTCGCCGCAGGCGACTTCGACGGCGACCTCTACGTGGATCTCGCCGTCGGCGTGCCCGGCGAGGACCTCTTCTCGCTCTCCGGTACCATCTCCAACGCAGGCACCGTCAACGTCGTCTACGGTGCCCCCGGCGGGATCAACGACACCGGCAACCAGACCTGGACCCAGAACAGCTCCGGCCTCGGCGATGCGGCCGAGGCCAACGACGACTTCGGGGCCGCCCTCGCCACCGGGGACTTCAACAGCGACGGCTACGACGACCTCGCCGTCGGCTCCCCCGGTGAGAGCCGCGACGGGAACGCCGACGTCGGGCAGGTCCACGTCCTCTACGGTGGCCCGAGCGGCCTCACCGGCAGCGGCAGCCTCTACTTTCCCCAGCTCACGTTCGCCCATCAGGGCAAGCGCTTTGGGGCGGCACTCGCTGCCGGTGACTTCGACAACGACGGCCGCGACGACCTCGCCGTCGGCATACCGGGCCAGAACCTCGGGGGCAGCAAGACGGCGGCCGGGGCCGTGGCCGTCTTCTTCGGGTCGAGCACCGGGGTCAAGATCGCCGGCTACCAGGTGTGGCACCAGGACATCGCCGGGGTCGAGGAGGTGGGCGAGGCCGGCGACCAGTTCGGCTTCTCTCTTATCGCCGGGGACTTCAACGG
>JBBSMV010000373.1:0-2309 GCA_038232975.1 Rhodothermales bacterium | reverse complement strand
TGGATGTCGGTGATCAGGCCCATCTTGAACCGGCTGCGCAACCGTTGCTCGATGGTGGACATGGCGCGGGCGTCTATCTTCTCCAGCCCGGCTTCGACGCGCGGCTCGATGCCACCCTCGCCGCGGAAGAAGCGTTCGAGGTAGCGCGTCGGCTCCTTGTCGCCCGAGGCGATGTCGTCGAGGATCTGCTCCATCTCGGCGGTGAAGCCGGTGTCGACGAGCGGCGAGAAGCTGTCCTCCATCAGGTTCGTCGTGGCGAAGGCGGTGAAGGTCGGGGCGAGCTGCTTGCCGTCGCGCCGGACGTAGCCCCGGTTCACGATGGTGTCGATGATCGAGGCGTAGGTACTCGGGCGGCCGACGCCGTCGGACTCCAATTCGCGGACGAGCGTGGCGTCGGTGTAGCGCGCCGGCGGCTTGGTCTCGTGGCCGAGCGCCTCGACGGCGCGGCAGGCCGGCGTGTCGCCCTCGGCGAGGGCCGGCAGCGGGCTGTCGCGGTCCTCGAGCGCCGCGTTGGGGTCGTCGGAGCCTTCGACGTAGGCGCGGAAGAAGCCGGCGAACTCGACCGTCTGGCCGTTGGCCCGGAAGCGCGCCTGCTGCGACGTGTCTCCGTCGCGGCCGGCGGCTCCGGCGGTGATCTCGGCGCGCGTCTGGCGGAGCTTCGCGTCGGCCATCTGCGTGGCGACAGTCCGCTTCCAGATGAGGTCGTAGAGCTTGCCCTCGACCCCGCTGAGGCCGATCTCCGTGCGGGTCCGCATCTGGGTCCCGGCCGGGCGGATGGCCTCGTGGGCCTCCTGCGCCCCGGCGCTCTTCTTGGCCGAGAACTGGCGCGGCTTCGGCGAGAGGTACTCGCTCCCGTAGCGCTCCTCGACGGCGCGGCGGCTCGCGCCGATAGCCTCCGAGGAGAGGTTCGGCGAGTCGGTCCGCATGTAGGTGATGTGGCCGTTCTCGTAGAGCTTCTGGGCGACCCGCATCGCGTCGCGCGCCGAAAGCCCGAGCTTGCGGTTGGCCTCCTGCTGCATCGTGCTCGTGATGAACGGCGGGGCCGGCCGCCGCGTGACGGTCTTCGACTCGACCGAGTCCACGCGCCACGGCTCGCCCGGCAGCCGCTCGGCGAGGACCTTCGCCTCGGCCTCTTCGAGTACGAAGGCGTCGCTGCCCTTCTTGAGCTTACCCGTGTTCTCGTCGAAGTCGCGCCCCGTGGCGAGCCGCCGCTCGCCGAGGGCGATCATCGTGGCCTCGAAGCCCTGCTTGTCCTGCTCCAGCGTCGCCTTGAGGTCCCAGTAGCCGGCCACGACGAAGTCGAGCCGCTCGCGCTCGCGCTGCACGAGCAGGCGGACCGCCACGCTCTGCACCCGCCCGGCCGAGAGGCGCGGGGCGATCTTCTTCCAGAGCAGCGGAGAGATGGTGTAGCCCACGAGCCGGTCGAGCACGCGGCGCGTCTCCTGGGCATCCACGAGCCGCTGGTCTATCTCGCGGGTGTCGGTGAGGGCGCGCTCGATGGCCTCGCGGGTGATCTCGTGGAAGACCATCCGGCGGACCGGCACGGTCGGGTTGAGGACCTGCAAGAGGTGCCAGCCGATGGACTCGCCCTCGCGGTCCTCATCGGTGGCGAGGTAGAGCTCGTCGGCGTCCTTGAGCGCGTCCTTGAGCTCCTTGACGACCTTGCGCTTCTCCTTCGGGACGATGTAGACCGGCGCGTAGCCCTCGTCCACGTTGACCCCGAGCGTTCCCCAGCTCTCCTTCTTGACGGCGGCCGGGACCTCGGCGGCCGACGACGGGAGGTCGCGGACGTGCCCCATGCACGCCTCGACGCGGTACTCCCCCTTCGGGAGGAAATTGCGGATCGTGCGGGCCTTCGTGGGGGACTCTACGACGACGAGTCGTTTCATACCGAGTGGGCGTGGGGTGAGAGGCGGGGGCCGAAGATACCCGCCAGGGCTGGCAGCGCGCTGCCAGCATTGAGGGACGCCTCACACGCGGGGTCTACCCCGGCGTTCCCCTCGCCCCGACCGTGCCATAGCACAACCGTCGGCGTAGGGGCGAGGCATGCCTCGCCCCTACCACGTTCGTTCCAGCAACGACGGCACCGCAGAGGCATATATCCTACCCGAAGAGCGCCCAGAGCGCGATCACCGCGCCGACGACGGCGACGACGATCCCGGCCTCCGGCGCGCCCTTCCAGCGCAGCGCGGTGCCCATCAGCCAGAGCAGCAGCCCGAGGGCGAAGAGCAAGAAGGAGAACGCGAACGCGCGCGCGCCCGCGATCAGCAGCAGCCCGGCAACGACGGCGAGCGCGCCGGGCAGCAGGA
>JBBSMV010000372.1:0-2318 GCA_038232975.1 Rhodothermales bacterium | reverse complement strand
CGCCCGCCTTCTGTATGCCCGCCTGCGCGGGAAGGACTCCCACCTTTCCATCCGACACTATGACAACTTCGCCGCCCGGCCCTCAGCGCGGGGGACCGTTTAGCTCGCGCCTGAGCGGAGCGATGCGCGAGCTAAACGGGGGATCTCAGGCGAAGAGCGCGTTGGTGAGGGCCTCGTAGCGGTCGAAGAGGAAGGCGACGCGGGTGGCCTCGCCCGGGAACGCCGCCGGGCGGTAGGCGCGGTCCACGGCCCGGTCGAGCGCGGCATGGGCCTTGACGAGCGCGGGCGGCATGGCGAGCGGGTCGTAGAGGTCGGCGAGCGTCGCGCCCGCGTCGAGGTGCGGCCGGCGGGCGGCGAGGACGGACTCGGCGGCGCTCGCCACGGCCGCGCGCTGCTTCGCCGTCGGCTCCGGCCACGGGAAGTTGTTGTAGACGATGGTGTTCGAGTAGCGGTAGCGGCTTTCGAGCCGTCCGGCTACATAGCGCATCCACGCCATGTGCATCGCCGAGGTGAGCACGCCGAAAACGTAAGCCCCGGCTCCATCAATGTAGAGGCTCGTGTTGTTGAGCACGGCCTCCGGCCCCAGAAACGCCATCGGGATGTACGTCCGGTTCTCTGAACTCGTCTTCGGGATGAACAGGTACCGCTGCACAGGCTGGCGGATTTCGCCGAAGAGCGTGGGCGTGGTGGAAAGTCGATTGGTCGCCGCCCGGTTGCTCCCGGCGCGTCGCCGCCGGACCTCCTCGACCCGCTCGATGACCGGCGGGCAGGCTCGGAGCCTGTCGGGCGTCGCGTCGGCCAGCCACAGGCAGTAGCGGGTGATCCCGTTGATGAGGTCGTCTCCGTTGTAAAAAGGGCGAAGCCAGGCATCGGCCTGCGGGTAGTCCGACTTCAACCCCGTCGCTTCCTCCTCGTTCAGCACGAGCTCGCCGAAGTCGATCAGCGCGCTGCCCTCGCGGATCGGCGGCACGTCGCAGATCGGCGTCCGCCGCTTGAGCACGACCACGTTGGCCGCCTCGACGAGATAGGGGTTGATATTCGGGACGACGCGCTCGTGGGGTTCGCCCCGAGGCGTGTCGTAATCGAAGAGTCGCTTCGGGCTGATCTCCTGCGGCCCGAACCCCTCGATCACGACATGGACGGCTGCTTTCCCGCTCGCCTCGTTGTCCCAACGAAACGTCCGGTGCGCGAAGTGGAGCCGGCAGCCGTATTCCCCGAGCAGTTCGTTCCAGAGGATGCCGACCTGCTCGCCCTGGCTGACGGAGTTGGTCGAGACGAACGCCGCCCGCGTCTCCGGGTGTGCCTGCATGTACGCTGCCGCCTTGACATACCACCCCGTCACGAAGTCGAGCACGCCTGCACCTTTGATCCCATGGAGCACGGCCCGGAGGTCGCGTTTCTGCACTGGGGTTTGCTCCTTCTTTCCTCCGAACGGCGGGTTGCCGAGGATGAAGTCGAACGCCTCGGGCTGGTCGTCGCCCCACGCCGTCTCCCAGTCGAGCGCGAGGGCGTTGCCGTGGAGGACGTGGGCGGCGCGGCGCAGCGGGAGCCGGGTGAAATACTCCCCGAAGGCGGCGGCCACCTCGAGGTTCATCTGGTGGTCCACGAGCCAGAGCGCCACCTGCGCGATCTGCGCCGGGAACTCCTCGATCTCGATCCCGAAGCACTGGTCCACGTTGACCCGGATGAGGTCGGCCACGTCCAAGACCTGCTGCCCGCGCTGGAGCGCCTGGATGACCTCGACCTCGAGCTTGCGCAGCTCGCGGTAGGCGATGACGAGGAAGTTGCCGCAGCCGCAGGCCGGGTCGAGGAGCCGGAGTGCGGCGAGTCGCGCGTGGAACCGCTCCAGCTCGGGGCGGCTGCGGCGCTTGGCGCGCTCGAAGTCGGCCCGGAGGTCGTCCATGAAGAGCGGGCCGATGAGCTTGCGGATGTTGCCCTCCGAGGTGTAGTGCGCGCCCAGCTCGCGCCGGGCCTCGGCGTCGAGCGCGCCCTGGAACATGGCCCCGAAGATGGCCGGCGAGATCGCGCCCCAGTCGAGGGCGGCGGCCTCCATCAGCAGGCCGCGCAGGGCCGAGTCGAAGTGGGCGGTGCCGAGGTGCTCGGCGAAGAGCGCGCCGTTGACGTAGGGGAAGGCGGCGAGCTGCTCGCTGAGGCTCGTCTGCCGGGCGTGGGGCGGCGTGTCGAGGGTGTCGAAGAGCGCGCCGAGCGCGGGGCCGAGGTCGGAGCCGTCGGGCCGCGTCCGCGTGGCGAGGTAGTCCTGGAAGGCCCCGCGCGGGGCGAAGATGCCCGTGTCGTCGGCGAAGAGGCAGAAGAGGAGG
>JBBSMV010000371.1:0-2362 GCA_038232975.1 Rhodothermales bacterium | reverse complement strand
ACGAGCGCCTCGACGACGCGCTCGCGGCGCTGGAGGCCCGCCTGTGCGACCTGGGCGCGACACGCGGGCACACCCGGGCGTTCACCCGCGAGTATGAGCCGGTGGCCCAGGTCGCGGCGCGCGGCGAGCTCGCGGGCCCGGGCCGCCTGCGCGGGGGGATAGACGTGCGCGGGGACGGCTCGGCCGAGGCCTACCGCGGCCGCCTGCGGCGAACGGTCGTCGAGCAGGCGCCGGGCGAGGACGCCTTCGCCGCGCTGCGCCGGGCTCTGGGGGCGGGCGACGAGCCGCGCTGAGCGTCGATCGGGGTACCATCGGTCACATGGCACACACGGGCAGGACGGTGACCGTGGATCTCGATATCGACCTCGTCATGCGAGCACGCAACGAGTTGGGAGAGCCGCAAAAGGGAGACGGTGAGATCGTTTCCGACGTCCTCAACGCCTACCTCCTCGGACGGCTGCTCGATCGCACGCAGTCGGCCGCCGGTCTGACCGAGGAGGAAGCGATGCGCCTGGCGGTCGAGGAGACCCGCGCGGCGCGGCGAGAGCGTCGCGAGGATGCGTGAGACGGGTCGTCGTCGATCCCAGCGTCCTCGTCTCCGCCGCGATCACACCGCGCCGCACTCCGCCCGACCTCGTGGTGCGCGCCGCTGTCGATGGCGCCTACGTCCTGGTGATCAGCCAGATGCTCGTGAGAGAGCTCGAGTCGGTCCTTGGTCGTTCGAAGTTGAGGCGGTACCTCAGCGCGGAGGATGCCGCGGAGTTCGTCGAGCGGTTGCGTCGGATCGCCCACACGGCACAGGACCCGAAGGTCCGCGCTGCGGTGGTGCGCGATCCACAGGACGACTATCTCGTCGCGTTGGCTCTCGCGTCCGAGGCCGAGGTGCTCGTGTCGAGCGACAGAGACCTCCTCGAAGCCGACATCACCTCCCCGGTCGTCGTCGACCCCAAGGCGTTTCTCGCCTCCCTCGCCCGAGGCTGAACGAGCATGGGCCGGGCTGCTTGGTCAATCGCCGAGGCGATCCGCACGACGCTCGTCGCCGAGGACAGAACGACCGGCGCCTTCGCGGCCGCGGTGGTCGTGCACCGCGAGTTCGCATCGGCCGTCTTCCAAGAGATCGACCCGAAAGTCGTGTACGTCGAAAACATCGAGGCGCGGCTCCAGGTACGTACCTCCGAGGGTCGCTTCGTCGATCTCGAGCTCGTAGCCTGGACACCGCTTGGCGTCACGCGGCTGTGGATTGAGGCGAAGTGGGACGCGGCGTGGCAGATACAGCAACTCGCCCACTACGGCGAAGAGCTGGGCGAGCGAGGCACGCTCGTGGGTCTTGTTCCCGCCCGTCGCCAAACGGAGGTCCAGCGGCACGGCGTGAGGCCGCTCACCTGGGAACGCGTCACCGTGCTTGCCGACCGAGCGGGTGCGCAGATCGGCGGCCGCCGGTGGAGGAAGACGGCCGGTGAGCCGGATGCGCCGGCTCGACAGAGAGTGCTAGACCTCTTCCTCGACCACGTTCGCAAGGAGCACGACTTGACCACGGAACCCCTGCGGACGGAGCATTCGCTTGCGCTTCGCCTGAGCGGTGAGGCGATCGCCATCACTGACCGACTGGCGGACGAGGCCTTCGCCCGAGCGGGGTACGTCGCCCGATCGACGGGCGAGTGGCCCAGATCCCGAGGGAAGGGCTGGCTACTGGACATCGAGGACCTCGAGCCTTGGCACCCCGAGGGCTTCTTCAGGTTCGTCCGCTCGCCTCAGGATCAACATAGGGAAGACCGGACCGGCGATCCGGTCTTCTACGCCGGACTCACGGTGCCGGGCCACGTGGGCGAGCGCCTGATAGAAGACGAAGACCTCAACGACTGGCGTGCAGCCCTGGCGAATGACGGGGTGGCGATCTCGGTGGCGGATAGCAAGGAGACCAACCTGTTCTGCGCTCGGTCTGTCGCCCAGGTCGCCGCCGAAGCGTCGAGTTTCGACGGACAAGCCGAGCACCTCAAGGGGTGGATGGAGAAGGCGCTTCAGGCAGCGAGTCGCCCGCCGCCGGCCTCCTGGACCGGCGGTGGGGAGCCCTCCCGCTCGTAGTGCCCATTTCTACGCCGGCTGCCGCGCTGACAAACCCGTGCCCATATCAGCGCCCGATGTCCTGCAGCGACCGGCCGCCGGGGGCGCTGGGCTGCAGGCGCGGGTAGCGCTGCTGCTCGCCCTGGAAGGCGAAGGGCTCCATGAGGTCGCAGCCGGGGTCTTCGCCGCCGGGCATCTCGCCGCCGGCGTTGGCGCAGTCCCAGTTGGGGAGGATGAAGTTCGGTGGTTCGCCCGCCTTGTAGGTGTCGTAGGTCTTGGCCGAGGGCGGCAGGTAGGCGTT
>JBBSMV010000370.1:0-2387 GCA_038232975.1 Rhodothermales bacterium | reverse complement strand
CGGCGACGGCGGCGACGGCCCCGTTCACGGTCCGCGTCACGAGCGGGCAGGCCGGGCACTCGGCCCGCCCCCATCAGACCGTCGACACCGTGTGGGTGGCGACGCAGATCCTCAACACGTTCTACCAGCTCGCCGGGCGCGTCCACGACGCCCGCCGCACGGCCGTCATCACGGCGTGCCGGTTCCGGGCGGGCGAGGCGCTCAACGTCATCCCTGCCGAGGTCGAGTTCGGCGGGACGCTCCGCTGCGTGGACCTGGATTCGGTCCGCTTGCTGGCGCATAAAATGGCGCAGGTGGCCGAGGAGTTCGGCGCGCTCTGGGGGGCCGAGGTGGCGTATGAGACCGACCTCAGCTTCCCCCCCGTCGTCAACGACGCGGCCCTCGTGGAGGGCGTGCACGATGTCGTCGTGGACCTCTACGGCAAGGACGCCGCGCACCGGATTCCCGCGCCGAGTATGGGCGGCGAGGACTTCGCGTTCTACCAGCAGGAGGTGCCGGGGATGCTGCTCCGCGTGGGCACCTCGTCCGGGCCGGAGACGGCGTACCCGCTCCACCACACCCTGTTCGACGTAGACGAGGAAGCGCTTCCGAACGCGGCGCGACTCATGGCCGAGGTCATCGCGCGGCGGCTGGCGTAGCGAGGATCATCCGCCGCCGGGCGGATCACGAAGGAGCACGAACCGTTTGTGTCGCTATGCCCTTGACGCGAATCCTGCTTGCAGTCATTGCCGCGACGACGCTTGCCGTGCCTGCGGCGTGGGCTCAGATCGTGGTCAAGCCCTCGGTGATCGAGGTGAGTGTGGTGCAGGACCAGACGGCGACTCTCCCGCTCACGCTCTCCAACACCACGGCCGAGCCCGTCCGGGTCGCGCTCTCGCTCGCGCCCTCCCCCGATGACCTCCCCGACGACGGCACCGCGCCCGGCGATGTCCTCTTCGTCTCCGCCGACTACCCCTCGCTCAACTCAGTCGCGGGGCTCCCCGACGGCCGCGTCGTCATCACCGCCAGCCGCCGCGACTTCGCTGAACTCACCGCCGGGCTCGACTACCTCCGGACGTTCGAGCACCCGAACTCGGAGTTCCTCGCGGGTACGGTCGGCGTGACCTACAACGCCGACGCCCGCTCCCCGCTCTCGGCGACGCCCGGCGAGGGCACACTCTGGTGGCTCGACCAGCAGACCGACAACGGCGAGGCCGAAGCCGCCGCCCAGACCGACTGAACGCCATATCTATGATCCCGATCCTGAAGCACCTGCTCGCCCTTGCCCTGCTCCTCGGCGTCCTGCTGCCCCTCGCCAGCTGCGCCACCGTGCAGCGCCCTGCGTCCGCGCCCTCGCTCGCCGTCACCCACGTCACCGTGATCGACGTGGAAGCGGGCACCCGGCTTCCCGACCGCACCGTCGTCGTCGAAGGCAACCGGATCACGGCCGTGGGTCCGAGCGCGGCGGTGGCCGTGCCGGCGGGCGCGGCGGTCGTGGACGGGACGGGACGGTTCCTCATCCCCGGCCTGTGGGACATGCACGTCCACGCGGCGCGGGACGGGCGGGCCCGCCGGTTCTGGCCGCTCTTCCTCGCCCACGGCGTAACCGGCGTCCGCGAAACGGGCAGCTACACCGACAGCCTGCTCGCGTGGCGCGCCGAGGCCCGCCGTCACCCCGAGCGTGCGCCGCGCATCGTGTGGTCCAGCCCGATGCTCGACGGCGACCCGCCCTCGTACGCGCACGGCCGAGCCGTGCGGACGCCGGAGGAGGCCCGCTCCGTCGTCGCCGAGATGCAGGCGCACGGGTTCGACTACCTCAAGGTCTACAGCGGGCTCAGCCGCGAGGCCTTCCTCGCCCTTTCCGACGAGGCGCGTCGGCGCGGCGTGGTGATCGCGGGCGAGGTGCCGGACGCGGTCACACCCGCCGAGGCAGCGCGCGAGGGGATGCGGACGTTCGAGCACCTCTGGAACCTCTTCGAGTGGTGCGTCCCCGGCGCGCCTGCCCTCCGCGACTCACTCCGCGCCCTCAGCCGGGCCGATGCCCCCGAGTCCGCACGCCGCCCCATCCGCGAGGCGCAGTACCGGGCGTGGCTCCGCGGGATGGATCCTGCCTGCCGGGAGCGGCTCGTCGCCGACGTTGCGGGCGTCTGGCAGGTACCGACCCTCGTCATCAACCGGAGCTACTCGTTCATGGACTCGACGTGGACCGACGATCCGCGCCGTCGCTGGGTGCCCTCCCGCGTCCTCGCCGATTGGGACACGCTACGGGCGGACGTGCTGGCGGAGTACGGTCCGCTTGGCGTACGGGCGTGGCGGGCGCGCTACCGGCAGGAGGCCGACCTGCTCCGCCGGATGGCCGAGGCCGGCGTGGGCGTCCTCGCCGGGTCGGACGCCAGCGACGAGCCGTT
>JBBSMV010000369.1:0-2403 GCA_038232975.1 Rhodothermales bacterium | reverse complement strand
GTCCTCGGGCCACCACGTCGGCGGGTAGCTGAAGATCTCGCCGATGTCCTTGAACGACGTCAGCACCATCCACACGAACGGGGCGACGGTCAGCAGCGCCGCCGCGTAGATCACCACGTGGGCGACGACGCGCCCCGTGGCCCGGCCTGCGATGTGGAGGGTGACGGGTCTCATGCGGCGGTCTTGAACCCCCGGTCCCGGAAGGCCCGGATTTGCACGAACGTCAGGACGAGGAGGACGGCGAAGAGGACGTAGGCCACGGCCGAGGCATAGCCCATGTTGAAGAACTTGAAGGCGTGCTCGTAGAGGTAGTAGACGAGCACCTTCGTCGCCCCGAGCGGGCCGCCGCGCGTGAGGACGAAGACGATGTCGAAGACCTGGAACGAGCCGATGATCGAGAGGACGAGGACGAAGAGCGTCGTCGGGGCGAGGAGGGGGAGCGTGATGTGCCAGAACCGCTGCCAGCCGTTCGCCCCGTCGATCTGGGCGGCCTCGTAGTAGTGCCGGGGGATGCCGGCGAGGCCGGCCGAGAAGAGGATCATGTTGACCCCGAAGCTCTTCCACACGCCGACGATGATCAGCGCGATCATGGCCGCCGTCGGGCTGTTGGACCAGTTGACGGCACCCAGCCCGAGCGCTTCGAGGGCCCAGTTGGCGAGGCCGAGGTTGGGGTCGAACACCCAGCGCCAGACGACGGCCGCGGCCACGGCCGAGATCACGACGGGTGTGAAGAAGGCCGCCCGCAGGAAGCGCTTCCCGATCACCTTCGTGTTGAGGAAGAACGCCGTCGCCAGGGCGAGGGCCATGTTGAGCGGGACGGTCCCGGCCGTGTAGATGCCGGTGTGGGCGAACACCTGCCAGAACTCCGCGTCGTCGATCATCTGCGCGTAGTTGTCGAGCCCGACGAAGGCCGGCGCGCCGCCGAAGAGGTTCCACTGCGTGAAGCTGAGGTAGAACGAGAACAGGATCGGGAAGAGGATGAAGACGGTGACGATGACGAGGGTCGGCGAGAGGAACAGGAGGGCCGTCGGCCCCTGCCCGCGCCTCCAGCGCCGCCGCTCCGGGCGCGGTGGCGTCTCGGCGGCCTCGGCGCGCACCACGTGCGCGGCCGGGCGGACCTCCTGCTGTGTGAGCACCTCGGGCATTGGGGAGGGAAAGGGTAAAGGGTGAAGGGTAAAAAGGCGCTGCGCGGAGCGCGGCGGTCTCGCTTAACTTGGTCCGTTTTGCTTGCTCTCTCCTCTCTCTCAGCGCTGGGCTTTGGGTTCTTCACGGTCGGTGACGGCGTCGAGCAGGCGGTTGGACTCGGCGGCGGCGGCCTCGAGCGCGGTGCGCGGGTCGGCCCCGCCGACGGTGGCCTGCTCGATGGCGTTTGCGAGGGCGCGCTGGATCTCGAGCTGCTCGTAGTCGATGGGCCGCTGGGTCTGGGTGTACGGCATCTGCTCGACGAACGCCCGCAGGCCCGGATTCTCCTCGAGGTAGCGCTGGTACTCGGGCACGTCGAGCACGCTCGCGCGCACGGGGAGGTAGCCCGACTCCATCGACCAGAACGCCTGCGTCTCCGGCTGGAGCATCCACTTGATGAAGGTCCACGCCGCGTCCGGGTGCTCGCTCTGCTTGAAGATGGCGAGGTACTCCCCGCCGCCGATCGTGGCCCGCTGGGCGGGGCCGGCCGGGAGCGGGGCCACGCCCCAGTCGATGTCCTTGAGCAGGCGGGGGTAGTTCGGGAGGCTCCACGGCCCGTCGAGCATCATCGCCGTCTGCCCCGCGATGAAGGCCGTCATGAACTCGTTCGAGAACGTCTGCTGGTTCTGGCTCTCGTAGAGGTCCTTCCAGAGGGTGAGCGCCTCGACGCCCGGCTCCTCGGCGAAGAGCACGCGCGTCTGCTCCTCGTCGATCATGTGGCCGCCGGCCTGCCAGAGGTAGGGGATCCACTGCCACACCATCCACGGCCCGTTCGGGCTCGTCGCGGGGTAGATCGGGGTGATGAACCCGATGCGCTCGTTGCGCCCGTCGCCGTTGCGGTCGAGCGTCAGGCGCTGGGCATACTCCCGCAGCTCCTCCCACGTCTGGGGCGGGCGCTCGGGGTCGAGGCCGACCTCGCGGAAGAGGTCTTTGTTGTAGAGGAGGGCGAGGTTGGTGGCCTCCATCGGGAGGCTGTAGAGCTCACCCTTCCACGAGGAGTACTGGCGGAGGGACGGGTAGATGTCGGCCAGGACGGAGTCGGCGAGGCCGTCGTCCCCCTCCGTGAAGTGAGACATCGGGTAGATGGCGTCGGCCCGGACGAGGTCCTCGATGAAGTCGGCGTGGATCCACGAGATGTCCGGGGCCGTGTTGCTGCGGACCGACGTAATGAGCTTCTGGACGAGGGCGTCGCCGCTGGGGATGTACTGGGCCTGGAGGTCG
>JBBSMV010000368.1:0-2412 GCA_038232975.1 Rhodothermales bacterium | reverse complement strand
TGACACCTCCCTCAAAAGCACCGTCATTCCCGACCCCGATCGGGAATCCAGAGCGCCCAGCACGCCTTCTGGATTCCCGCCTTCGCGGGAATGACTACCATCTTTGCATCTGAGACGATGAGAACTTAGCAGCCCTGCCCCTGGACAGGGGGAGTCCCCGCAGGGGGAGGGGGTAGATCAGGCGAAGTGCCAGCCCTCGGTCCACCACCCCGCACGCGCGGCCGTGCGTGCTCCCCTGCTGTCCAGAGCCTGCCCCCGCGAAGGAGGGGGACTCTTCTACCACCCTCGCGCCCACGCTCTCCGCCCCGTCTGGATGAAACCGCTCGCCCTCCTCGCCTGCCTGCTCGCCGCCCTGGCCCCGACCGCCGGGGCACAGATCGTCACGGCCACGCCGGGCGTCTCGGTCTACCGCTATGCCGAACCCGGCCGCGCAACCATAGACGTCCAGGTGTGGGGCGACGTGCGGACGCCGGGCCTCTACCAGGTCGAGGTCGGGACCGACCTGCTCCACCTGCTCTCGTATGCCGGCGGCCCCCAGGCCGGGATGCAGCGCGGCGACGAGGACCGCATCGTCCACGTCCAGCTCACGCGCCTAGCGGCCGGCCGCCAGGAGGTGCTCCTCGACAAGCCCCTCGCGGACCTCCTTGCCGAGGGCTACCCCGAGCTCGCGTCCGGCGACCTGCTGAGCGTCCGCACCGAGGTCGAGACCGGGTTCAGCCTCCGCGACCTCGCCGTGTTCACCTCGTCCGTCGGCACGCTCGCCCTCGTCGTGCTCCGCCTCGTCGACGGCAAATAGCCGCCGGCTCCCCCACGTTCCCCTCTGCCCCACCCGCCTACCCCGCCTTCCGTGACCAGCACCCGCCAGGACTCCAAAGACCGCCTCCTCGACCTCGCCGCCTCCGGCGACGCCTGCGTCGGTGTCATCGGGCTGGGCTACGTCGGCCTCCCGCTCGCCGTCGCGCTGGCCGCAGCTGGCTACCGCGTCCTCGGCTTCGACGTGAGCGTCCCCGTCGTCGAGCGCGTGAACCGGGGCGAGAGCCACATTGCCGACGTGGCCTCGGCCGCCCTCCGCGCCCACACCGAGACTGGCCGGATCGAGGCGACGACCGACATGGGCCGCCTCGCCGAGTGCGACGCCGTCTCGATCTGCGTCCCGACGCCGCTCAACAAGATCAAGGACCCCGACCTGGCCTTCGTGCTCAGCGCAGGGGCGGTCATCAAGGACAGCCTCCGGCCGGGCCAGCTCATCATCCTCGAGAGCACGACCTATCCGGGCACCACTGACGAGGTGCTCCTGCCGGTGCTCGAAGAGACCGGGCTGAGGGTCGGCGAGGACTTCTTCCTCTGCTTCTCGCCCGAGCGCGTGGACCCCGGCAACCCGACCTGGCACACGAAGAACACTCCGAAGGTGATCGGCGGCGTGACGGCGGCCTGCGCCGAGGTCGGCCGCGCCGTCTACGAGCGCGTCTTCGACACGCTGGTGCCGGTCGAGAGCGCGCGGGCGGCGGAGCTGGTCAAGGTCTACGAGAACACGTTCCGCATGATCAACATCGCGCTGGCGAACGAGCTGGCGCAGGCGTGCGGCAAGCTCGACGTCAACGTCTGGGACGTGATCGAGGCGGCGGCGACCAAGCCGTTCGGCTTCATGAAGTTCACCCCCGGCCCGGGCCTCGGCGGCCACTGCATCCCGCTCGACCCGCACTACCTCTCGTGGAAGATGCGGACGCTCGCCTACAAGACGCGGATGATCGAGCTCGCCTCGGAGATCAACGCCGAGATGCCGGCCTACGTCGTCCAGAAAACCGCTGACGCGCTCAACGACGACGCCAAGCCGGTGCGCGGCAGCCGCCTGCTCGTCCTCGGGATCGCCTACAAGAGGAACATCGACGACCTCCGCGAAAGCCCGGCCCTCGAGATCATCCGGCTCCTCCAGGAGAAGGGCGCGGACGTGCAGTACCACGACCCGTTCTGCCCCGCCATCGCCGACGACGGTCACACGGCGCTCCGCAACCTCCCGCTTCGCAGCCAGCCCCTCACGGAGGACACGCTGCGCGGCGCAGACGCCGTCGTCCTCGTCACCGACCACGACGGGGTGGACTACCAGCTCGTGAGCGACGCCGTCCCGCTGATCATCGACACGCGCGGGACGATGCGGGCCTGCTGCGACGGGCCGGCCCGCGTCGTCGGCCTCTCGGGCCGCGAGCGGCGCGAGGCTCAGGTCGAAGACCTCGACCCGGTCCTGACGCGGTAGGGGATGGGAGTGAGGGGGGCTGGGGGCGTGGGAGTGTTTCATCCCAGCCCGGATGCTTACCCCCACCCCCCCATCCTACCACACGCTCGCCGGAGCAAACCATTGCAACGAACTCACTCGTCGACGCCATGCACAACTTAGCCCACACCCGCCGCGCTGGC
>JBBSMV010000367.1:0-2426 GCA_038232975.1 Rhodothermales bacterium | reverse complement strand
GTCGCCGGGCAGATCGGGTGGGACGCCGGGCAGCGGCTCGTCTCCGGCGGTCTCGCCGGGCAGACGGAGCAGGCGCTTCGCAACGTCGTCGCCGTGCTGCGCGAGGGCGGGGCCGGGCCGGAGCACCTCGCCCGGATGACGTGGTACGTCACCGACAAGCGCGCCTACGGTGCCGCGCAGGCCGAGATCGGCCGGGCCTACCGCGACGTGATCGGCGCGCACTACCCCGCGATGACGCTCGTCGAGGTCGCCGACCTGCTCGAAGAGGGGGCGCTGGTGGAGATCGAGGCGACGGCGGTCGTTCCTTATCCTCAACCCTGACCCCGGACCGATGCCCGAACCTTCTGCCCACCGAGACACCTTCGCCCGCGACCACCTCCCGCCGCGCGACCTCTGGCCCGACCTCCTGCTGGCCCCGCCGTTCGACTATCCGCCCCGGCTCAACTGCGCCGCTGAGCTGCTCGACAAAACCGTCGAGGCGGGCGGAGGCGACCGCGTCCTCTTCCACACCGAGGCGGGCACGCAGACCTATGCCGAGTTCCTGGCCGAGGTCAACCGGATCGCGCGCGTCCTCGTGGACGACCTCGGCCTCGTCCCCGGCAACCGGGTGCTGCTGCGCGGGCCGAACACGCCGCGCCTGGCCGCGTGCTGGTTCGCCGTCGTCAGGGCCGGCGGCATCTGCGTGACGACGATGCCGCTGCTGCGGGCCTACGAGCTGACCCACACCGTCGAGAAGGCCCGCGTCAGCCACGCCCTCTGCGACGCCCGCTTCCGCGACGAGCTGGAGAATACGCAGGCGCAGACCGACCTGCTCGGGACCGTCGCCTATTTCCATACCGACCCCGGATCGGGTCCGGGGCAGGCTGACGGCCTCGAAGCGCGGATGGCGTCGAAGCCGGACGCATTCGAGGCCGTGGACACGGCGGCCGACGACGTGGTGCTGATCGGGTTCACGAGCGGGACCACGGGCGAGGCGAAGGCGACGGTGCACTTCCACCGCGACGTGCTCGCCATCTGCGACGCCTTCCCGCGCTCGTGCCTCGACCTCGGCCCGGACGACGTGGTCATCGGCTCGCCGCCGCTCGCCTTCACCTTCGGCCTCGGCGGCGACCTGCTCTTCCCGATGCGCGTCGGGGCCTCGGCCGCCTTCATCGAGAAGCCGAGCGTCGAGGCGATCCTCCAGACTATCGAGCGGCACCGGGCGACGGTCTGCTTCACCTCACCGACCGCCTACCGCGCCATGCTCGGGCGGCTCGGCGAGTTCGACGTCTCTAGCCTCCGGCAGTGCGTCTCGGCCGGCGAGCCGCTGCCGGCCCCGACCTTCCACGCCTGGCGCGAGGCGACGGGCATCAAGATCGTGGACGGCATCGGCTCGACCGAGATGCTGCACATCTTCATCTCGGCGCCGGAGGACGAGATCAGGCCCGGCACGACGGGCAGGCCGATCCCTGGCTACGAGGCGAAGGTCGTGGACGAGCAAGGCAAGGAGGTCGCACCCGGCACGGTGGGCCTGCTCGCCGTGCGCGGCCCGACGGGCTGCCGCTACCTCGACGACGAAGCACGCCAGCGCGAGTACGTCCGTGACGGCTGGAACTACCCCGGCGACGCCTACCTCATGGACGACGACGGCTATTTCCACTACCAGTCGCGCGCCGACGACATGATCATCACGTCGGGCTACAACGTCTCGGGTCTCCAGGTCGAGAGCGTGCTGCTGCGGCACGCGGCCGTCGGCGAGTGCGGCGTGGTCGGGGTGCCGGACGAGGCGCGGGGGCATCTCGTCAAGGCGTTCGTCGTGCTGCGCGAGGGCGTCGAGCCGAGCGAGGCGCTCGTCAAGGAGCTGCAGGACTTCGTGAAATCCGAGATCGCGCCGTACAAGTACCCCCGAGCGGTAGCGTTCGTGGAGGCGCTGCCGCGCACGCAGACGGGCAAGCTCCAGCGCTTCCGCCTCCGGGACTCGTCCCTCCGCGAGCAGGGGGGCGGCGGGTAGAACAACGGCGGCGCTGGGAAGTACGCCGTCGCCCCTCTCGACCCCCGCCTCTCGATGGCCCTCTGGCTCTACGCGCTCGGCAGCGTGCTCCTGGTCAGCCTCGTCTCGCTCGTCGGCGTCTTCACGCTCTCGCTCGGCGCGGCGCGGCTGGAGCGGATCGTCTTCCTGCTCGTCTCGTTCGCCGTCGGGGCGATGCTCGGCGGGGCGCTCGTCCACCTCATCCCCCGCGCCTTCGCCGCGCTCGGCGACCGGACGGCGAGCCTCCTGGTGCTCGCAGGCATGCTCGCGTTCTTCGTCCTCGAGAAGTTCCTACACTGGCGGCACGACCACGGCGTGGCCGGCGTCGCCGCCGAGGCTGAGGTCGCTGCCGCCCTCGCCATCGAGCGCCCGCCGGTCAAGCCGTTTGCGATGATGAACCTCGTCGGCGACGCGGCCC
>JBBSMV010000366.1:0-2465 GCA_038232975.1 Rhodothermales bacterium | reverse complement strand
TGGAGGCGGCGCTTGCGCTCGGGGTCTCGCTCGGCGCGGAGGCGGTCGCGGAGCGTGTCGAGATCCTCGGCGATGGTCGGGGGTGGGGCGTAGGGCATGATCGCAGGATAAGCGTGAGACTCTAATCTAGCGAATTGGTATCAGGGTTAACTTCGGACCCCTGACTCCGGACCCTCGACCCTCGACTCCGTGCCCCACCTTCTGCTCATCCTCGACGGCTACGGCATCGCCGAGGACCCGTCCGTCTCCGCGATTGACGCCGCCGCGACGCCGTACCTCGACAGCCTGTTCGAGCGCTACCCGCACGCGACGCTCGAAGCCTCGGGCCGGGCCGTCGGGCTGCCCGAGGGGCAGATGGGCAACTCCGAGGTCGGGCACACCAACCTCGGGGCCGGGCGCGTGGTCTACCAGGAGATCACCCGGATAGACCGCGACATCGAGGAGGGCGCGTTTCTGGGGAACGAGGAGGCCGCCTCGGCCGCCCGCCACGCGAAGGCCAACGGCTCAGTGCTGCACCTGATGGGGCTGTTCTCCGGCGGCGGCGTCCACTCGCACCTCCGGCACCTCTACGCGCTCCTGGAGCTGGCGAAGCACGAAGGGCTAGGGCCGGACCAGGTGGTCGTCCACGCCTTCACCGACGGGCGCGACACCGACCCGCAGGGCGGCGTGGGCTACGTGTGCGACTTTCAGCGGCACGCCGCCGAGATCGGCGTCGGGCGCATCGGGACGCTCGTCGGGCGCTACTACGCGATGGACCGCGACAACCGCTGGGAGCGGACGAAGGTGGCCTACTGCCTCCTCACCGCTGCCTGCACCGCCGACTTCGCCACGGCCGTGTTCGACGACCCGGTGGCCACCCTCGAGGCGAGCTACGCGCAGGGCGTCACCGACGAGTTCGTCGAGCCGGTCCGCCTTCGCGGCACCCCGCCGGTGCGCGACGGCGACGCCGTGGTCTTCTTCAACTTCCGCGCCGACCGCGCCCGCCAGCTCACCCGCGCCTTCACCGACGCGACCTTCGACGCGTTCGACCGGGGGACGCCGGGGAACCGCCCGCTCGATCTGCACTACGTCACCTTCACGCCCTACGACGAGGGCTTCGCGCTCCCCATCGCCTTCCCGAAGCTCAACCTCACCGACACGCTCGGCGAGGTCGTGGCGCGCGCCGGGCTGAGCCAGCTCCGGGCGGCCGAGACCGAGAAGTACCCGCACGTGACCTACTTCTTCTCCGGCGGGCGCGAGGAGCCGTTCGAGCGCGAGGAGCGCCTCCTCGTCCCCAGCCCGAAGGTGGCGACCTACGACCTCCAGCCCGAGATGAGCGTCGCCCCGCTCGCCGAGGCTGTCGCCGGGGCGCTCCGCGAGCGGCACCCCGACCTCGTGATCCTCAACTTCGCCAACGCCGACATGGTCGGGCACACGGGCATCTTCGAGGCGGCGGTGCGGGCGGTCGAGGCCGTAGACGCGGCGGCGAAGGTCGTGGTCGAGGCGGCGCTCGCCGAGGGCTACACGGTCGAGATCATCGCCGACCACGGCAACGCCGACCGGATGCGGAACCCGGACGGCAGCCCGCACACGGCCCACACCACGGCGCTCGTCCCGCACCTGATCCTCCGCCCCGGCTTCGACGGCCCGATTGTGCCTGGCAAGCTCGGCGACCTCGCCCCGACGATCCTGACGCTGATGGGCCTCCCGGTGCCCGAGACGATGACCGGCGAGGTGCTGGTTGAGCCTGCGTGAGCTCCAGGCGTTACTTCACGAACTTCGACCCTTTCCTGAATCCATGCCTGCTACCATCTCCAGAGGCCAGATTGTCAAGGCCCTCGCTGACCTACCGGACGACCCTACCACGGGCGACGCCATCAAACGCCTCTTCCCCAGCAGGACCGAGCAGGGGCTCGAACAGTCACGGCGCGGGGAAGGCATTCCGCCTAATGAGGGAAGCAGTGAAGCGGCCTCAAGGGCATAACGCGGAACATGCTGATTGAAAGATGAGGAGCGGTCTCTAGATTATAGGAGCCGGGGCGCCCGGCTCCTCCGGTTTCGGGGCCTACTCTGTGACGGTGAGGGTGGGGGCTACGGCGAGGGGAGGTTATGCGTACACGGTCGGCATAGCATGAGAGGGAAGCGGTGAAAGGGGGGCAGTCCGGGAAGTTAGACTACAAGGGAATGCTGCTTGCAGGATAAGCGGGAGCGAGGTATCTTACAAATAGGTCGGTAGGAGCGTTACTCCCTCGGCTCGTGCTATGCGGAACGGTTCCGCTTTCGCCGCCGCGTGCTATGCCGACCCACTCCGCCTATTTACTGGTTGAGCCGCACCCGATTAGGATCCGCTGCAGCCTCGCCGTCCGCGCCTCGTTTCATCGAGGGCCTTCCGCCGCACCGCCGCCTCCGCTCTCGCCTCCGGGTCGCGCTCCGTGCTGCGGCCGAGGGTGCTTCCGCGCTCGCGCCGTCCCGGTATCCTTGCGGTG
>JBBSMV010000365.1:0-2483 GCA_038232975.1 Rhodothermales bacterium | reverse complement strand
GTTCCGGGAGAAAGACAGGGCGGCCCTCCTCGTCAACGAGTGGCAGTCCCCCCGGCTCGGCCATGGGGAGCGGCTTGGGCGATGGGGAGAGAGCGCCGTCGCCGGCCGGCTCGAGGAGCAGGATGATGACGTCGGCGTCGGTGCCGACGGGGAGGGCGTCGTCTTGTAGCTCGATGCGACCGCCGGGCTGGACGCGGACGCGCTTGCGGAGGGCCTGGGTCATACACGGAACCGGAGGGTTGGCTTCGTGAACGACCCCACGCCCCATCGGATCCGGCCCGGCGGGTGGTCCGACGCCGACACCGTCCCGCTCTCGGCGCTCCAGCACTACGCCTATTGCCCCCGGCAGTGCGCCCTCATCCACGTCGAGCAGGTGTGGGACGAGAACATCTACACGCTGCGCGGGCGGCGGGCGCACGAGCGCGTCGACGCTCCAAAAGGAATGACCCGCGCCGGGCTCCGCACCGAGCTCGCGCTCCCGCTCTTCTCCGACGCCCTCGGCCTCACGGGACGCGCCGACGCCGTCGAGTTCGAGGCCGACGGGACCCCGTATCCCGTCGAGCACAAAGTGGGTGGGCGGAAGAAGAGCCCGCTCGCCCGCCGCGCCGACGAGGTCCAGCTCTGCGCGCAGGCGCTCTGCCTGGAGGAGATGTTCGGGCGCGACGTGCCGGCGGGCGCGCTCTACTACCGCAAGAGCCGCCGCCGCCACGAGGTAACGTTTTCGAGCGCGCTCCGCACCGAGACGCGGGAGATCGTCGGACACGTGCGGGCGCTGCTGCGGGCGCGGCGGCTCCCCCCGCCGGTGGCCGACGCCCGCTGCCCGCGCTGCTCCCTCATCGAGACCTGCATGCCCTACGTCGTCGAACGCCTCGCCGACGATGACCTCGACGACGAACCGGAGGACACGCCGTGACGACGCAACTGCTCAACACGCTCTTCGTGCAGACACAGGGGGCCTACCTGCGGCTCGACCACGAGACGCTCCGCGTCGAAGCGCCGGACGACGACGGTGGGAAGGAGCTGAAGCTCCGCATCCCGCTCCACCACCTCGGCGGGGTCGTGGTGTTCGGGAACGTGCTGCTCAGCCCGTACCTGATCGGGCAGTGCGCCCGCGACGGGCGCGAGGTCGTGTGGTGCTCGCGGAGCGGACGGTTCCAGGGGCGGCTGGCGGGGCCGGTCTCGGGGAACGTGCTCCTCCGGCGCGCCCAGCACGTGGCGCTCACCGACGATGCGGCGACGCTGGAGCTGGCGCGGCAGTTCGTGCTCGGGAAGGTGCGTGGGGCGCGGACCGTGCTCAAGCGGGCGCTCCGCGAAGACACCGGCGACCCGGCAGCGCTCGAAGCGGCCGTCGCTGCCCACGACGAGGCCGTCCACCGGCTGCACGCGGCGGACACCGTCGAAACCGTGCGCGGAGAGGAAGGGCAGGCCGCCGCCGTCTACTTCGCCGTGTTTCCCCACCTCATCGGGCCGATGGACTTCCGCTTCGACGGGCGCAACCGACGACCGCCACGCGATCCAGTCAACGCGCTCCTCTCGTTCGTCTATACGCTCGTGCGCGGCGACTGCACGGCGGCGCTGGAGAGCGTCGGGCTGGACCCGCAGGTGGGGTTCCTCCACGTCCTCCGCCCCGGCCGTCCTGCCCTCGCGCTCGACCTGATGGAGGAGTTCCGCGCGTGGTGGGCCGACCGCCTCGTGCTCACCCTCCTCAACCGGAAGCAGATCGACCTCCAGCACTTCGAGGCCCGGCCCGGCGGCGCGGTCTACCTGAGCGAGGTCGGGCGGAAGGAGGTGCTCACGGCGTATCAGAAGCGCAAGCAGGAGACCGTCCGCCACCGGCTCTTCAAAGAAGCCGTGCCGGTGGGCTTGCTCCCGTTCGTGCAGGCCCGGCTCCTAGCGCGCCACCTCCGCGGCGACCTCGACGCCTATCCGCCCTTCCGTGCCCGCTGACCGATGAAACGGATCGACCTGCTTGTCACCTACGACGTGGACACCTCGACGAAGGCGGGGCAGAAGAGGCTGCGGCGCGTGGCGAAGGTCTGCGAGGGGTTCGGGCAGCGGGTGCAATATTCGGTGTTCGCGTGCAACGTGACGCGCGCGCAGATGGAGGAGATGGAGGCGCGGCTCCTCGACGAGATGAACCAGAAGAAGGACAGCCTCCACATCTACGTGCTCCACGGCGGGCGTGAGCGCTCGCTCCGGTCGCACGGGCGCGACCCCTACCGGGACTTCGACGATCCGTTGATCCTGTGAGACGGATTCGGGGAGCTGCGCGAACCTGGAGTGGGCGTGGCGGGGCCGGGGGGTTCGCGTGGGAACACCGTTCTTTGACAGATTAGGTTAGTCCATTCCTGTCGTTTCTTCGCGCCTGCGCACCACCGAGGGCGAAGAACCGCCGATTGTGCGTATTTTCTCGCAGTAGCAGCCGTCCTTCGGGGCGGCTGAGGATTGAAACGAGGCTGGCGGGGGCGGCCGAGGCCGAGGCC
>JBBSMV010000364.1:0-2505 GCA_038232975.1 Rhodothermales bacterium | reverse complement strand
TGTAGACGTACTCGAGCCCGCGCATCTGGTCCGAGAGGAAGGCCAGGGAGCAGGGAGCCTGGCCGCCGCAGGTCTGCGCGTCGGTGACGGTGGAGAAGACCTGCACGGCGATGAGGTTCGCCTCTCGGGCGACGCCGGAGAACGCGTTTCCCCGCCCGACGGCGATGCCGGCGACGTGGGTGCCGTGGTCGCAGCCGTTGATCGAGCACGGGGCCGCCGCGCCGGGGCCGGTGTGCGGGTTCTGCCCGTTCGGGCAGTTGGACTGGGCGAAGCCAGGCTGATTCGTCGAGAAACACGCCTCGGCCACGGCCCGCCCGCCGAAGAACGGGTGCCCCGTGTCTACGCCCGTGTCGAGCACGGCGACGGCCTGACCGGCCCCGGCGAACCCCTGCTGCCACGCATTCGGCGCGCCGATGAGGGCGGTGCTCTCGGCCAGCGTCGCCGGCAGCATCTCGTCCTCGTGCACATCGTAGACGCCGGGGTCGGCCGCGAGGGCGTCGAGCGCCGCCTCGTCCACGGTCATCGCCACGTAGGGCACCGTCTCGAAGCGTTTGACGTGCTGCACATCGTAGGGGGCGAGGCGCCCGAGCAGGGCCTCGCGCTCGTCGGCGATCCGCTGGCGCTGCCGGGCGACGGCGTCGGTCCTGCCCAGCTCGCCCTCCGGCCGGAAGGCCACGGCGAGGCCGACGATCACGGGGAGGGTACCCCGCTGCTGCACCGCCGCGCGGAGCGCCGCGAAGTCGGAGGTGGCGGGCACGGAGGCGTAGGGCACCGCCACCGGCGGCTCCGGCGACACTGAGCCGGCCAGGCGGTTCGCCGTGGCTGCTGCGTTCCAGTTGAGTACGCCCGCCCCGGTGTTCCCGATGCTCAGGCTGAGCGTCGTGCTCGCCCCAGGGCTGAGGGTCGCCGCGAGGCTCGCCGGGGTCACGTTGATGTCGGGCGTCTGGCCGCCGCCGCCGGCATCGCCGAGCGCGCGGATCACCCACGCGTCGGCCTGCCCGCCGCCGAGGACGTCGCCGAGCACCGTCCAGTCGCCGCTGGTCCCGCTCCCGCTGAAGAGGCAGCGCCCGGTGTAGTTGCCGCTGCCCCGCGTGTCCGTCCCCATCGGGAACGTCACGTCGATGAACGTGACGACGATGAAGAACGACTCCCCGGCGGCGAAGGGCCCCACCGGCGAGCCGAAGCTGAAGCCGGCGAGCTGGCCGTTCGGGGAGAGCGCGTTCGTCGCCCCGGAGAAGAGCTGGTTGCCCCCGGTGGGGTCGTTCGGCCCGGCGGCATCGTCGTAGACCTCGATGGAGAACGGGGCCGAGCTGGACTCGGTCCGGTAGGCGATGCGGGTGCCGGTGAGCGTGAAGGCCGACGCCGCGGTGAAGCGCGTGGCCGCCAAGAACGGCGTCGCCGCGCCGAAGCCGATGAAGTCGTCCGGGGTGGGGTTGCCGTCGTCGTAGACGATGGAGTCGGCGACCATGCTCCGGTGCGCCGAAGGCACGGGCCGGGTGAGGGGCACCGTTACGCCCGCCGCCTTCGGCTGAAGCCCGGCCGCACGCTGCTGGGCGGCGGCGGGTCGGGGGGCGAGGAGCAGGAAGGCGGCCAGCAGAAGGCCGAGCCAGAGGCGCGTAGCGTGGTACATGGTAGGCTTCGGTTTTGATGGAGGTTCGGGGCCGGTGCCCCGCTTCCCCTTCAATAACGAGAAACCACCACGAATCGGCTCACGCCCGAAACGGCTCAGGCTCGAGACGGCCCTCTTCCGCTCCTCAGAGCAAAAGTCAGGATGGTTGCGGGTGACGGAGGGCGAGGGATGCTCCTGCCGTGAAGCCTAGGTCCCTCCCACACCCCCGCCCTCCCTCCCAGCCAGCCACACGTCCGTTGCTCTGGTGCTCTTCCGCTCTTTTCCGCGCGGTGCCCGGCGGCTAGCGCGTGTGGGCGAGGCGGAGCGTGCGCGCGCCCCCGGCGGTTTCGAGCCGGAGGAGGTAGGCCCCCGGCGGGAGGCCGGCTCCCGCCACCCGGACGGTGTGCGTCCCGGCCGAGCGCGTTCCCTCGGCCAGCACGGCCACCTCGCGCCCGAGCACGTCGTAGAGCACGGCCCGCACCGGCCCGGCCTCGGCCAGCTCGAAGCGGAGCGCCGCGCCGCCGCCGAACGGGTTCGGGTAGACCTCGGCCGGGAGCGCGGCGGCGGGCGCGGCCGGCTCATTCGCCACGGAAGTGCCGCTCATCTGCAGGACGGTCAGCCGCCCATCGAAGTCGCTCCCGTAGACGTAGCCGGCGGCCGTGTAGGGGAACGCGCCCCACGTCCCGTAGAACCCTCCGGCGTCGTTGTCCGGCGTCGTGTCGTAGTCGGCCACCTCAACCGGGTTAGCCGGGTCCGTGATGTCCACGACCGTGACGCCCGCGCCGTAGTGCGAGAGCACGACGAGGTTGCCCAGCACGTGTGCGTTGTGGGCGAGGCCGTTGTCGCCGAGGTACTCGCCGACGAGCTCGATGTCGTCGAGGTCGCTGATGTCCCAC
>JBBSMV010000363.1:0-2542 GCA_038232975.1 Rhodothermales bacterium | reverse complement strand
CGCGCTGCGAAAGCTGCGTTCGAGTGTGGTGGCGAGCATGGCTGAATCCTCCGTGGTGAGGGGGGCGTCGGATAGAAGCACCTACCAACGTACTACATCCCGCGCCGCTGTGCAAATCACTCACGAAACAGTAATGCGCTCGGCCTCTCCGCTCACCCTAAACGTCGTGGGCTGCCGGACGCGCCACCAGAACCACGCCGTCAGCCCGACGGCCGCCGCACCCAGCCCGAGCGTCAGCCCCCACCAGATGCCGCGCGCGCCGAGGTCCAGCCCGAAGCCCAGCCCCAGCGCCGCCGTCATCCCGATCCCCCAGTAGGCGACCACCCCGACTAGCATCGGGGCGCGCGTGTCCTTGAGCCCGCGCAGCGCGCCGGCCGCCGTCGCCTGCACCCCGTCGAGGATCTGGAAGACGGCGGCGATCCCGAGCAGCCCGGCGGCGAAGCGCGCCACCTCCGCCTCGGCCTCACTCACCCGCCCGAGGTAGACCGCCACCACCCACTCCGGCCGCAGCCAGAACAGCGCCGCCGCCCCCGTCATGAAGGCCGCCCCCATCGCCACGCCGGTCCAGCCCGCGCGCGCTGCCCCCGCCCGGTCGCCCGCGCCGGCGGCCTGCCCGACGCGCACCGTCGTCGCCATCGCCACGCCGAGCGGGACCATGAACGTCACCGAGGCCGCGTTGATGGCGACCTGGTGCGCCGCCAGCGCCGTCGTCCCGAGCCGCCCCACGAGCAGCGTCGTCACGGCGAAGAGCCCGGCCTCGAGCCCGAAGCTGACGCCGATGGGCCAGCCGAGCCGGAAGAGGCCGCGCAGCGCAGCGAGGTCGGGCGTGCGGAGGCGGCGGAGGCCGGCCCGCCGCCAGAAGTCGCGGTCGAGCTGGACGACGAGGAGCAGGCCGAGGAAGAGCACGCCCGTCACGATAGACGTGCTCCAGCCGGCCCCGACGAGGCCGAGCGCGGGAAAGCCGAGCTTGCCGTAGATCAGCACCCCGTTCAGCCCGGCATTGGCGAAGGCCGCGACGACGGTGACCGCGAGGATCGGGCGCGGGCGGCCCAGCCCCTCGGCGAAGCCGCGCAGCGCGATGTACCACAGGTGCGGCAGCGTGCCCCAGAGGATCGCCCCGATGTAGGCCGCCGCCAGCGCGGCGGTCGCCGGGGCCTGCCCGCTCCAGAGCAGGAACGCCTCGGCCTGCCAGAGCACGAGCATCAGCGGCAGCGTCAGGAACGTCGCCAGCCAGAGGCCCTGCCGCAGCGAGCGCCCGACGGTCTCCTCGTCGCCCGCCCCGACGGCCTGCGCCACCATCGGGTTGACGGCCATCACCACGCCGACGCACACGAGCAGCAGCGAGAAGTAGACCGAGGTCCCGAGGACGCCCGCCGCCATCGCCTCCGGCCCGAGCCGCCCGATCATCACCACGTCGACGAACCCCATCGCCATCTGCATGAGCTGCGTCAGCGCGAGCGGGACGGCGAGCGCGAGCGTGGCGCGCACCTCGCGGCGAAGAAGGGAGACCGGGCGCACGGGCGGAGGCGGGACGAGGAGCGGTACCCAACGACGCCGACGGGTCCGGGTTGCGATAAAGGCCTCCCCCTCGGCAGCCGATACTCTAGAGTGTGTCATGGACCTGAGCTTCCGGAATCGGCCGCAGCGTCATGGCATCGCGTCCCTCCCCCTAGCAGGGGGAGGACAGGAGGGGGTCGAAGCCGAAGCGCACGGTTTCGCTCGCTCCTCGACCCCCGCTCGTCCCGTAAACGGGACTTCGCCGCCCCCCTGCTACGGGGGCGAGTCCATGACACCCTCTAGCCCGCACCCGTGCTTGGGGGCTTCTCCCATTCTTCCGCTTCCATGCCGCCGACGCCCTCGCCCGAAGCCGCCCCGGAGCTTCGTTCCTACCGGGTGGTCTGCCTGCTGACGGCGGTCATCGTCCCGGCCTTCGGCTACGTCTACCACTGGCACGACCCCGCCGTCGTGGACCCGCTGTGGCTGCGCTGGGTGGTGGGGGTGCTCCCGCTGGTCCTCGTCGCCGGCACCTACCTCAGCCCGTGGGTGCGGACCCACCTCGAGCGGCTGGGCGTGGCCTCGATCTACCTGATCGTCATGTGGTTCGGCACCCTCACCGCGCTCAACGGCCTCGCGCCCGAGTACGCGCTCGGCTACATGCTCATGGTGGTGATGATCGGCGTGGCGACGCTCGAGACGAGCCCGCTGCGCCTGATGACGGGGTGCCTGCTCTTCGCCGTCGCGGTAGCGGCAGTCATTGCCCTGACCGTGCCGGCACCCGGGATGAACCCCCTGGTCTTCTGGGCCTACGTAGCCGTCACCGGGGTCGCCATCTTCGTGAGCATCTGGCTCCGGCTCGAGATGCGCTCCCGCCTGGAGGCCAGCGAGGTCCGCTACCGCACCGTCTTCGACAACGCCACCGACGACCTCTTCCTGAGCGACGCCTGGACCCACCGCTTCCTCCACGCCAACGAGGCGTACCTCTCGCTGACGGGCTATACGCTGGAGGAGCTGCGCGCGCTCACGCTCCACGACGTGGTCGTCG
>JBBSMV010000362.1:0-2545 GCA_038232975.1 Rhodothermales bacterium | reverse complement strand
CTCTTGGCCTGGCCCCGAAGGCCGAGCAGGATCACGTCGTGCCGGGCGAGGATCGCGTTCTGGAGCTGCGGGATCACGCTCCGGTCGTAGCCGAGGATGCCGGGGAAGACCTCAGTGCCGGCGCGCAGCCTGGCGATGAGGTTGGCGCGCAGCTCGTCCTTGACGGAGCGGCCCCGGTAGCCGGACGCCTTGAGCGCGCCGAGGGTGGTGATGTCAGGGGGGGAGGCCATGCGGCGGGGTCTTTCAGAGGGGATTGAAAACGTCCCCGTACCACGCGACGCGCGCGAGGCTGTTCCACCCGACGGCGGCTCACCGACGCACGCCTCCTCGTGCCTACCGGCCCTCTCGCCGAGGAGCCAGCGGGGGTCGGTGCGCAACTCGAATCGTGGGAAGGCGTTGCACGGCGAGCGTCCAAGAACGAAACCTGTATCAACGAAGGAGAGAGCTATGAGCATCAGCGAAATCGTTACCCTCATCCGCGAGCTGCCGGACGACCAGCGGCGGCGGCTCTACGCCGAGCTAGACGAAGTGCGCAGCGCCGACACAGCGCCGACGCAGCGGAGCGCACACGATAAGGGCAAGCACCTTATCGGAAGCATTAGCGGGCCGCGCGATCAGGCGACGAACCCGGCCTACATGGAAGGCTATGGCAGCGATTCCATGTCATGAGCCGAATCGGAATCGCCGACACGGGGGTCATCGTGGCCTATCTCAATCCGCGTGAGCAGCATCACGCGTGGGCCGTCGAGCAGTTCACCCGCTTCCCGACCCTGCACACCTGCGAGGCGGTGCTCTCGGAAGCCTGCTTCGTCGCCGGGGACGCAGTGCCTGTCGTCCTGTTGCTGCGAGCAGGCGTGTTGAGCGTTTCGTACAGCGTTCGGGGGGACGAGGAAGAAATCAGCGCGCTGATGGAGAAGTACGCCGACGTGCCGATGAGCTTCGCCGATGCCTGCCTCGTCCGCATGAGCGAGCAGCACCGAGGCAGCGAAGTGGTGACGGTAGACAGCGATTTCCTGGTCTACCGAAAGCACGGCAATGAGGCGATCCGGGTCGCCCATCCGTAAGGCTCTCTCGCCGAAGCGTCGAGTACGTGCCGGACATTTCGCTTCGAGGAGGTTCTCGCGAGTCCCTCCGACAGAGCCACTTCGAAGGGATACCCCTTCACCCGGCTCGTGATCGGGCAGAGGAGGGCGAGCCCGACCTTCCGGTTGTAGGCCACGTAGGCCACGGGCGACAGCACGAAGGCGGACGCCGCCCGGCCTGCTCACACCCCGTCTGCGGGTCGAAGTCGAGCCACACGACGTGGCCCCGGTCGGGAGCATAGTCGCTCACCACCTCTCTTCTCCTACCGGGCTGCCGGTGTCGGTCTCGTCGTGCCGGTTCGTGTCCGTGACCCCGGCCAGGAGCGCATCGAGCGTGTACGCGGGCGGGGCGACGGGACGCACGCTGAGCCCACCGTCTTCCACTTCAATAGCGACGAGGCCGCCTTGACCGCGGCCCGCCTGCTCGGCGAGGGGCGTGGGGATGCGCAGAGCGAGGCTGTTGCCCCAACGCTGGATTCTAGCGTGCATGATGCGGGAACGGGCTGGTTTCTACAAAGAAGATACGAGTCCCAAGGCGAGCGAGCACAAACGGGGCGAAAGGTTGCCACATACCCTCTACCGCTCCTCTCTGCGGCTCGCCACAGCCTCGCTGGGCAGCCACCGCAGGAACGTCAGCCCCGGCCGGGGGTCCGCCGTCAGCACGACGAACTCCACCCCGCCGGGCACGCGGCGCGCGGCGAGGTCCACAGGCAGGAAGGTCTTGTCGAGCGTCGGGTCGGGCTGGACGAGCGCGCGCTCCAGGAGGAGGCGGGACCCGTCGGGGTCGCGGCGGAAGACGTCGATGCGGACCCAGCCGGGGCGGGCGTTGAGGACGAAGAGCCGGTCGCCGAGGGGCGCAGCGGCGGGCGCGAGCAGCGGCGGCTCGTCTATCTCTCCCTCGGCCCAGAGCCGGCTCCGCTCGAGCTGCGGCGAGTCGAACCCGGCCAGCGCGAGGGTATCGAGTGTGGCTCCGGCCGGGGTCCCCGGCGCGAGCACGTCCACGACGGGCCGGTAGCCGGAGAGCGCGAGGAGCGAGTCGCCCCACGCCTGCAGGAACCCGAGGTGCCGCCAGTACGGCCCGGCGAGACCATAGCGCGCCCGCTCGGTGCCGTCGAGGTCGAAGAGGTAGAGTGCCGCGCCCTCGTCGGCGGTTTTGTAGAACAGCCCGCGCGCGGCCAGCAGTGCATTCCCGTTGCGCGCCTCGGGCACGTCGAGGCTCCGCACCACGTCGTCGCCCACGACGAGGTCCACGCGGTGTGCGCCCCGGTTCAGGACCGCGACGGTGTCGCCCCGGACGCCCGCGAGGAACGGGTAGCTGAACGCCTCCCACTGGAACGCGCTCCGGTACCGGCCCTCGGCGTCGAAGCGGACGAGCGCCCCGCGCCGCGTCTCGGCCACCACGATCCCCCCGTTCGGCCCGAGGGCGAAGCGGGTCGGGGACTCCAGCCTCGCCTCCGGCGGGG
>JBBSMV010000361.1:0-2563 GCA_038232975.1 Rhodothermales bacterium | reverse complement strand
GGGGGCGGTAGCCCGTGTGTCGCTGGGGCCACCGAGCCCGATCTGTAGCGAGGGCATCGCCCCCTCCCACCCGCCCAGAACCCGAACAGTTGCCGGGGCCGCAGCCCCGAACCCGCAAGGCCGGGTCCACGCGCCCAACGCCATGAACACCTCCGTCGGCAGCGACAGCGCCAGGGACCACCTCGCCGTCTCCGGCGGCCAGAGCGAACCTACGACGCCGAAGGCAGCGAGCAGCTCATCGGAGCGCTGCGCCCGCGCGAGCCTCGACGCATCGTCGTGGAGGCCACCGGCCGACTCGCGCACGCGGTGTCGGCCGAACTGAGCGCGGCCGGCTTCGCCCTCGCCCTCGTCACCCCCGCCAGGTCCGCGCCTTCGCCCGCGCCACCGGGCAGCTCGCCACGACCGATGCCATCGACCAAGGTCGTGCTGGCGCTCTTCGCCGAGCGCCTCCAGCCTGACGTGCGGCCCCTCCGTGGTGCCCAGCAGCACGCCCTGGCGGCTCTCGTGGCGCGCCGAGGACGACCTGCTGCGGAGCATGCCGGGCAGCGGCCCGGTGACGAGGTAATCTCCGCTAGCCTCATCAAATGTCGTTGCAGACCGCCTTTGAGAGACTTGTTTCCGTGGATCGGTACGGAGATGCGCGCCGGGTTGCCTGCCTTTGTGTACCTGCCTTTGTGTAGACGTGATGGCTCCCGCGCACTCGCTTCAGTTCCCAGCCCTTCTGCTCCAATAGCCGAGCGAACTCCTTGCCCGAGACCGCTTTCAAACTGCGATCTCCATGACGCGGGCACCGGCACTCACCTCATACTCGTCTGCGTCAACGGACAGGCAGGCTTCCACGGCTTCGTACAGGTTCGACAGCAGCTCCTCGAACGTGTCGCCCTGCGTCGCGCAGCCGGGGATCGCGGAAATCTCGGCCCAGTAGCCACCCTCCTCTGCTTCGTGGATGACCGCTTTTATCTTCATGGAGTCACTGGTTATGGAGGCGCTGGTTGGCCTAGGAGGACAGAACGCTGACACGCACAGAAGGGTCGCGGCAGCAGCTATAGGCCGAGCACGTCGGTGCCCTGCTCGAAGACGACGTCCACGGGAATCTCGGCCGCTTGCAGCCGGTCGAGGTCGGCCTGGAGGTCGGGGCTGATCTGGCCATACTGCGCGACGAACTGCTGGACGCCCTCGTAGTCACCCTCGCCCTGGAAGCGCAGGATGCGGCTGCTCAAGAGGTCCACGACCTCGCGCATCCGCTCGGGGTGGACGTGGTAGTGGCCGTCCTCGTCGCGGGTGAAGGCCCCGTTCTCGAGGAAGAAGTTGAACCGGATCAGGTTGGCCTGCCCGTGCGCGCTCGAGGCCCCGAAGCGGATCGAGCGGAAGATCGAGGCCAGGAAGGTGACGTAGTTGTCGAGCAGGTCGCCGGTGATCTCGCCGTCGTCGTGGAGCCGGGTGACCATGTAGAGGCCGAGCACGTCGGCCTTGCCCTCTTCGAGCGCGCTCGCGTTCTCCTTCAGCGCCTCGCGGACGGTCGCGCCGCTGCCGTCCATGAGGTTCTTGATGCCGAGGCCGTGGGCGACCTCGTGGAACATGGTGTTGGCGAAGAAGGCGTCGAAGGTGACGTGCGCGCGCTGCTCCCCTACGATCAGCTCGTCGGCGATGGGCTCGAGGATCTGGTCGAACTTGGCGCGCATGGCGTTCTTGAGCTGGAGCCGGCGGGAGCCTTTCTGGAGCTGTACCTCCTCGTCGTTGGGCAGGTTGATGGCGATGGTTTTGGAGCCGGCGTTGGCGTGGCCCGCGTAGTAGATCACGTCGTAGGCCCCGAGGTCGGCGTCGCCCCCCGGCTCCTCCTGCTTGTACGCGTCGGGGACGGGGAGGCCGCGCTGGAGCTCGGGCAGGAGCGCGGCGTAGCGGGCGAGCCGCTCGCTCCACGCCTTGTCCTTGACGAGCACATAGGCCTCGTGCGCCGCCTTCGCCCCCATCAGCCGGTCCTCGTAGGTCTCGATCGGGCCGACGACGAAGTCGAGCCGGTTGTCCTTCATGTCCATCCACGCGAGGTCGCTCGGCTGGTAGTCGTCGGAGAGGAGCGCGTCGGCGCGGAGCGTGAGGTACTGCCTCAGGCCGGGGTCGTCGGCGAGCGCGGCGGCCTCGCGGAGCTTCGCGGCGGCGCGCTCGTGCTGCGCGCGGAAGGCCTCATGGTAGGGCACGGCGACGAGCTTGCCGTCGGCACTGCGGCGCACCACCGTGTAGAGGCTCAGCAGGTCGGGATTCTCGGCGGCGGCCTCCAGCTCCTCCTTCGTCACGTCGGCGGGGTAGAACCTCGCGCCGAGCGGCTTCTCGCCGACGCCGGGCAGGAACGCGGCCTCGCCGCCGAGCCGGTCCCACGGGCCGTAGTTGACGACGGCGTACTGGCGCGCCGGGCCGTCGAGCGAGGCCAGGAGCGAGTCGCGGTCGCCGTAGGCCTCCATCCAGAAGACCTCGTTCATCGCGTCGGCCGCGTCGATGAGGAGCGGGATCATCCGCCGCTGGTTGTCGCTCAGCTCGGCGTCGGTGGTGAGGCGGACGCTGGTGTACT
>JBBSMV010000360.1:0-2592 GCA_038232975.1 Rhodothermales bacterium | reverse complement strand
TCCGCGAGACGCGCGCCTTCTTCGACGACCCGTTCTTCAACCCGAACACCCGCCTCGACGGCGTCTACGTCGGGAGCGTCTACTGCCGGGCCGGCGACCGCGTGCGCATCCGCCCGAACAAGGCGAAGCGCGCCGACATCATGGACCTCGCGCTCGACGGCAAGGCCGCCGTCATCGAGGCCGTCGAGCAAGACTTCGAGAACCGCGTCCACCTCGCGCTCGTCGTGGAGGACGACCCCGGTGCTGACCTCGGGATGATGCGACAGCCCGGCCACCGCTTCTTCTTCGCGCCCGACGAGGTCGAAGCCCTCCCGAACGAAGCCTGAGCCATGCGCATCCTCCTCGCCGGCATCGGCAACATCTTCTTCGGCGACGACGCCTTCGGCGTCGAGGTCGCCCGCCACCTCCTCCAGCGCGACTGGCCCGAGGGCGTCCGCGTGGCCGACTTCGGCATCCGCTCCTACGACCTCGCCTACGCCATGATGGACGACACGGACGTGACGGTGCTCGTGGACGCGACGCCGCGCGGCCACCCGCCCGGCACCCTCTCGCTCATCGAGCCCAACCTGAGCGCGCTCGACGCCCTCGACGGCGAGGTCGTCAACGGCCACAGCCTCGACCCGGTCGGCGTGCTCCACCTCGTCCGCTCGCTCGGCGGCGAACCCTCGCGCGTCCTGCTCGTAGGCTGCGAGCCGGCCGTGCTGGAGACCGCCGACGGGCACCTCGGCCTGAGCGCCCCCGTCGAGCGGGCCGTGCCCGAGGCCGTCACCATGATCGAATCGCTCGTTCGCGCGCTGCTCCGAGCAGCGCCGAGCGAATCACCCGGCCTCGCCGAGGCCCTTGTTGAACCGAGGTAATCCTATGGTCCGCTTCCTCAAGCTCGCCCTCGCGGCGGTGCCGCTCGCGCTCATCGGCCTGGCCGCCAAGAGCTTCTACGCGCCCGCGCGCCGCTATGCCAAGATCAAACGGATGTAACCCGCTATGTGCCTAGCCATCCCGGGACAGATCAAATCCTTCGACCCCGACGGGCCCTTCGCCACCGTCGAGGTGGCGAGCGTGCGCCGCCGCGTCAACGTGGACCTGCTGCGTGACGGCCCGCTCGACGAGGGCGACTGGGTGCTGATCCACGTCGGCTTCGCCATGAGCAAGATCGGCGCGGCCGAGGCCGCCGAGCAGCTCCGCCTGCTCGCCTCGCTCGGCGAGGTGACGGGGGCGGTCGAGGAGATCGAGGGCTACACCTTCGCCGACGAGCGCGACACCGGAGACGAGCCGTGACCGAGCTGAGCGCCTACGGCACCTGCACGCTGGACGATCCTGCCTCCGCGAGCCGCAAGGCCGGCGAAGCCAACGCGGGGGGCTGCACGACCTGCGGCGACCTCGCCGTGCCCATCCGCGTCGTCTGCTTGCTCGGCGGCGGCCTCGCCCTCTGCGCCGACCGCACGGGCGGGACCGCCGAGATGGCCGTCGCCTTCACGCCCGAGGCCGCGCCGGGCGACGTGCTGCTCGTCCACCTGGGCGTCGCGATTGCTCGCCCGGAGGCGGCTCCGTCATGAACGAGAAGCTGCTGCGGATCTACCTGAACGACCACCTAGCCGGCTCCACGGGCGGCGTCGAGCTGGTCGCGCGGTGCAGGCGGGAGAACGAAGGCCACCCCCTCGGGGCGTACATGGAGCAACTCCTGGGCGAGCTCGAAGAGGACCGGGCGCTGCTGCGCGACCTCCTCGGGCGCATCGGCGGCACGGAGAACGTGGTGAAGCAGGCGGGGGCCTGGCTGCTCGAAAAGGTCGAGCGCCTCAAGCCCGACGGCTCGCCGTTCGCGTACTCGGACCTCAACCGTGTCGTCGAGATGGAGGCGCTCCTGCTGGGGGTGCGGGGGCGGCTCGCTCTTTTATGTGTCCTGGAGGCCATCCACGAGCCGGGCGGGCCCTTCAGCGACCTGGACTTCCCCAGGCTCAAGCAGCGCGCCGAGCAGCAGCTCGACGCGATCGAGCGCCACCGCACCGACGCCGCGCGCAGGGCCTTCGCCCCTAGCGAAAGAGAAACCGAAGAGGCCCCATGAAATATGTGGACGAGTTCAGAGACGGCACCCTCATCGGGGCAGCGGCGAAGGAGATCCGACGCCTCGCCGACCCCGGTCGCCACTACCGGATCATGGAGGTCTGCGGCGGGCACACCCATTCGATCTACCGCTACGGGCTCAAGGACCTGCTGCCCGAGAACATCGAGCTCGTCCACGGCCCTGGCTGCCCCGTCTGCGTCCTCCCGATGGGCCGCGTGGATGACGGCCTCTCGATCGCCGAGGAGTCGGACGTCACCTTCGCCGCCTTCGGCGACATGATGCGCGTGCCCGGCTCGAAGGGCAGCCCGCTCGAATACAAGGCGCGCGGGATGGACGTCCGCATGGTCTACTCGCCGCTCGACGCGCTCAAGCTCGCCGAGAAGAACCCGGAGAAAGAGGTCTACTTCTTCGCCATCGGCTTCGAGACCACGGCGCCCTCGACGGCGCTCACGCTCCAACTGGCCCGGGCCCGCGGCGTCGAGAACTTCAGCGTCTTCTGCAACCACGTCACCATCATCCCGGCCATCCGCGCG
>JBBSMV010000359.1:0-2604 GCA_038232975.1 Rhodothermales bacterium | reverse complement strand
CTCGCGGCCCTCGTCCTGGCCGGTGCGCGAGCCGAAGCCGACGTCCGGCTCCGTCGCCGGGGCCGAGCCGCCGCACGCGCCGAGCAGCCCCAGCGCTGGTAGCCACGCCAGGGCAGCTAGCCAGAAGAGAGCACGCGGCCCGCGCATCACCCGGCCTCCGCTTGGAGCAGGGCCACGCGCTCGGCGTCCGGGGCCACGTGCTCGACCGGCGCGTCGCCCCAGAGCCGCTCGAGGTCGTAGTACGCCCGCCGCTCGCGGTCGAAGACGTGGACCACCACGTCCACGTAGTCGAGCACGACCCACTGGTTGTGCTGGGTGCCCTCGCGCTTCCACGGGCGCTCGCCGGCCTCCTTGAGCTGCTCGCGCACAGCGTCGGCAACCGCCTTCACCTGGAGGGCCGATTCTCCGGTGCCGATCACGAAGTAGTCCGTCACGCCGGAGACCTCGCGCACGTCAATCACCGTGACATCCACGGCTTTCTTGCTCTGCATGGCTTCGACGGCGAGGGCGGCGAGGTCCCTCGCCGGGTGGTGGGTGGTGCGCTGCTTCAGGCGGGACGCGGAGGTGGACAGCATAGAAAGAGACTGGGGGTGGAGGGTGTAGGAGGTGAAAGGTAGCCCCGAGAGTGTCCTGCCGCCGCACATCAGGGCGTCGAGGGCGGGATTTCGTCTTCGAACGCGCGGAGGGTCTGGTAGTCGCGGCCGAGGACGACGGAGGCGTCGAGGTAGTAGCTTTCGCCTGGCTCGGAGCGCACGTGGGCGTCCTCGATCCCGAGCACGGCGGCTACGCGCAGCGCCGCCGCCCGGTCCCCCACCCGGTCGATCACGAGCGAGTGCGCCTCCTCGAAGTTGACCCAGTTGCCGCTGCCGACCACGTCGAAGTCGTGGTCTCGGAGAAACTGCGTCGCCCGCGCCGCCACGCCCGACGCGCCGCAGCCGTTGAGGACCTCGACCTGGATGATGTCGGCCGGTTGCCCACTGGAAGTTGCCCGGAGGACGGGGCGCGCATCCGGCGCGAAGGTGCGCGTGGCGAAGGCGTAGAGCAGCACGAGCGCGAGCACGCCCGCCACCGCGAGGCCGAGGTTCAGCAGGAGACCGCGGCGACCGTCAGACATGCGCGCTCAGCGGGCTGGAAAAACGAACGCGGCACGCCCCCCTGAGGTGACGCGCCGCGCTGAAGCTGGAAGGCAGAGGAGGCATTAGCGCGGTGCGGTCCGCCAGAACAGGTCGTCGTAGTCCGACGCGCCGAAGCCCGCCCGGACCTGCGTGCCGCCATAGGGACTGTAGCCGTAGCCATAGGGACTCGCGTAGCCGCCGAAGGGACTCTGCTGCACCTGGAACTGGATGAGCGAGTTCTCTGTCGGCCGGTACGCGATCTGCGCGTTGCGGAGGTACACCTTCGCCGGCGTCTCCTGCGAGAAGCCGAGGCTCTGCTGCACCGCGTCGGAGCCGAACGGCGAGTGCGCCACACCTACGTCCACGCGCGCCGCGAGCCGGTCCGTCGGCTGGTAGCGGAGGCTCGTCGTCAGCACGCCGAGGCCGAGGCTCTGCCCGCCGAAGCTGGAGAACGACATCTCGTAGGCGTTGCTGATCTTGAAGTGCTCCGGGTTCAGGAGCGACCCAAGCGAGAAGCCGGTCGGGCTTTCGTAGACCGCAACGGGAGCATCACCCTGCGGCAGAGCGGCGCGGAGCTGGGCGTGGGCGGGCGCGGCCAGCCAGAGCATGACCGCGAGGAAGAGGACGGACGAGATAGCGCGCATCGGCGGGTCGGTGAGGTTCAGGACATGATAGAGTCCGGGAACGAGTTTGTCAAGAACGAACGCTGCTCCTCTTTGTTCTGGTACTTTCGGGCGACGGCCTCCGTCCTCGGCTCAGCGAGGTCGGTGATGTCTGCCACGTCCGCACCGCCCTCGGCATGGCGCTTACGTAGTCCCCTCGGAGCATGGCAGCCACAGCGCGCCGAGGAGCGCCGGGCGCGACGCGCCGGTGACGGAG
Organism: Rhodothermales bacterium; assembly: GCA_038232975.1. Lineage (GTDB taxonomy): Bacteria > Bacteroidota > Rhodothermia > Rhodothermales > JANQRZ01 > JANQRZ01. The sequence goes on along the minus strand of JBBSMV010000359.1, from coordinate 610 downwards.
GGCAGGCTCGTCGGGACGCCGTTGGCGAACTCGTGCGCGAGCACGGCGAAGCAGAGCGCCTCCTTCGCGTCGGGGTCCACCCCGTACTCGGCCGTCGTGCCGAGACGCGCCGGGGCGAGGGCGGCGGCGAGGCGGCGCATCAGCTCGCGGTTGTGGACCCCGCCGCCGGAGGCTATCACCACGTCCGGCGCGCACGGCGCAAACCGGGCGACGGCGTCGGCGACGGAGCGAGCCGTCAGCGCCGTGGCCGTGGCGAGGAGGTCGGTCGGCGCGAGGGGCCGCGCCGCGAGCGCCTCCACGTAGGCCGACCCGAACAGCTCGCGGCCCGTGGACTTGGGCGGCGGGCGGTGGAAGTACGGATCGGCGAGGAGCGCGGCGAGGAGCGCCTCGTCGGGCGTGCCGGCAGCGGCGTGGCGGCCGTCGCGGTCGAACGGCTCGCCAAAGAGCCGGGCGGCGAGGGCGTCGAGGACCATGTTGGCCGGGCCGGTGTCGAACGCCGTCACCTCGTCGGGGCCTCCGCCGCGTGGGAGGACCGTCACGTTTGCGATCCCGCCGAGGTTGAGGAGCGCGCGGTGCTCGCCGGGGTCGGCGAAGAGGGCGTAGTCGAAGT
>JBBSMV010000358.1:0-2629 GCA_038232975.1 Rhodothermales bacterium | reverse complement strand
CGGCTCTACCGGCCCGTAGCGGCCCTGCTCATCGGACGGCTCGAGGCTGCCGACGCCCCGCTGCGCCTCCTCGACACGACCAAGCTCGGCTTCCGGCACCGCCTCTTGACGGTCTCGCTGGCCTACCGCCGCCGGGCACTGCCGCTCGCGTGGAGTGTGCATCGCGGCCGCAAGGGCCACGTCACGGCCGAGGCGCAGAAGGCCCTGCTGCGCCGCATCGCGCCGCTGATCGCCCCCACAAGCGAGGTCGTCGTCACCGGCGACAGCGCCTTCGGGCAGGTGGCGCGCATGCGGTGGCTGCGCCGCCCTGGCACTTCGTCTTGCGCTCGTGCGGGCACTACCAGGTGCGGCCGACGGCGCGGCCGACGGCGGGGACTGGCAGGCGCTCTGCCGGATGCCGCTCTCGGAAGGCCAGACGCGCTTTGTCGGGGCTGTGCGCTTCACCGAGCTTCACGCGTTGGCCGGCGTGTTCCTGGTGATGCACGGGGGCCGAGGCGAAGACGAGCCGTGGTACCTGATTGCGAGCCGCCCGGTCGGCCGGCAGACGCTCCGCCACTACCGGGTGCGGATGTGGACCGAGGCGCTCTACGGCGACTTGAAGGGGCATGGGTTCGACCTGGAGGCGACCCACCTCGACGACGTGGGGCGTCTGAGTCGTCTGGTGTTGGGGGTGTGTCTGGTCTTCGTGTGGCTGCTGGTGCTCGGCAGCGTCGTGGTGAAGCGGGGCTTGCGGGCGCTGGTGGACCGCAAGAGCCGTCGGGACAAGAGCTACTTCCGGCTCGGATGGGATTATCTGAAGCACCGATTACGGCTCGGCGAGGCTATTCCCATTCGCTTTGCCCCCACTCTGTGAAAGTGATAGGTGGCTAGAAGCGCCCTTACGTTTCCTTCGGTCTGCTTCGCGGTTACGCTTCACGTTTTATCACCCTCTACAGAAGCCCTGTGCTAGAGGATATCTCACCGTCCAGAACTGACCCTCATCCTCACAGCAGGAAGTGGTCGAGGACGACGAGCGCGAAGAACGCCGGGACGTAGACGATGGAGGCCAGCAGGAGCCGGCGGGCGCGGGGGTCGGTCGGCTCGTTGTAGAACGAGAAGGCCGGGAGCGTGAACCACGTCCCGAGCACCGCCATGCCCGCGAGGTAGAGCCACCCGGCCACGCCGAGCGCCGCCGGGACCACGCCCGCCACGAGGAGTGCCAGCGCCGCTGCGAGCGAGACGAGCGCCGTCGAGCGGCCGTCCGGGGCGACGACGGGCAGCATCACGAAGCCGCCGCGCGCGTAGTCGGCGCGGTACATCCACGCCAGCGACAGGAAGTGCGGGAGCTGCCACAGGAAGAGGATCGCAAAGATCGCCCAGCCCCCGGCCCCGAGCGTGCCCGTCGCCGCGGCGAACCCGCCGAGCGCCGGCAGCGCCCCCGGCACCGCCCCGACGAGCGTGTTGAGAGCCGACTTTCTCTTGAGCGGGGTGTAGACGGCGAGGTAGCCGAACGCCGTCAGCGCCGCGAGGGCTGCGGTGAGCGCGTTGACGAAGGCGAGCAGCAGGGCCAGGCCGAGGGCGAGGCCGGCGAGGCCATATGCCACCACAGCGCCGGGGCTGATCCGGCCGTCGGGGAGCGGGCGGCGCTCGGTGCGCTTCATCCGGGCGTCGTGCGCCCGCTCCAGCCAGTGGTTGAGCGCGCCGCTGCCGCCGGCCGTCAGCGCGGTCCCGGCGAGCAGCGCCGCGAAGCGCCCGAGGTCCACCGGGCCGCTCGCGCCGAAGAGGTACCCCGCCGCCGCCGTCACGGTCACGAACAGGCTGATCCCCGGCTTGAGCAGCTCCCGCAGGTCCGCCGCCCGCGACGGGGCCGTGTCGAGCGTGGCGGAGGCGGAGGAAAGAGACATCCGGGGGCGAAGAGGGCGGGAAGCAAATCAACACTAGGAGCCAGGGGCCGTTCCATTAATTGTTCAGGGAGTCAGGGGTCGAGGGTCGGGAGTCGCACCCCGCCCGACCGTACTTTCTGACTCCCGACTCCCGACCCTGGACTCCCGACCCCACCCCATGCCCCTCATCGTCTCCATCTCCGGCATCCGCGGCGTCTTCGGCGACGGCCTCAGCCCGGACACCCTCGTCTCCTATGCCTCGGCCTACGGCGCGTGGGCGCGCGACCGCGCCAAACGCCAACCGACGGTCGTCGTCGGCCGCGACGGGCGCGTGACGGGCGAGGTGTGCAGCCGGATCGTCGCCGCCACGCTCCAGGCCGTCGGCTGCCACGTCATCGACGCCGGCCTCGCGACCACGCCGACGATCGCGATGGGCGTGCTCAAGGCCGAGGCCGACGGCGGGATCATCCTCTCGGCCTCGCACAACCCCGCCGAGTGGAACGCGCTCAAGCTCCTCGACGAGCACGGCGAGTTCCTCTCCTCTAGCGCCGGCCAGGCCGTGATCGACCGCGCCGAGAGCGGGGAGGACTTTACGGTCGCCTACGACCGGATCGGGAGCTACCGCGAGGCCGACTTCCTGCCGTACCACATCGAGGAGATCCTCGCCCTCCCCTACATCGACCCCGCCGCGATTGCGGCGCGGGGATTCAGTGTGGTTGTGGACGGGATCAACTCGGTCGGCGGGATCGCCCTCCCGGCGCTCCTCG
>JBBSMV010000357.1:0-2630 GCA_038232975.1 Rhodothermales bacterium | reverse complement strand
TTTGAGCTGTTCTTGAAGGAATGTGAGTGGCGGTTCAACTACGGACCGCCGCGTGAGCTACTGAAAACTCTCCGCCGCTGGACTCTTATCTAGGCCAGCCCCAAAAGCAAATCGCTCGATGGCTTTATTTCCACGCGCTGAGCCATGCACCGCAGCCGCCTGGCCGGTGAGCCGGCCCCAGCGCCCGTTCCCGGTAGGCAACGAGGGCCTGAGTCTTATGGCTTCTGGACTGCGCTAGAGGGTCGTGCCCGAGGGCACGCTATCTCAGCAGCAGCACCCGATTCGCCTGCCGCTGCCCGCCCGCCTCCAGCACCACCAGGTAGACCCCCGACGCCAGACGCGACCCGTCGAACTGCGCCCGGTGCCCGCCCGCCGGCAGGTCGCCCTCGGCGAGCACGGCGACCTCGCGCCCGAGCATGTCGTAGACCGCCAGCCGCACCCGGCTGCCCGCGCCGACATTGAACGGCACCGTCGTACCGGACGTGAATGGGTTCGGGTGGATCGCCCCGAGCGCGAGGCCGGCCGGCTGCCCCCCCCGTGCGTCGTCCTCAGCGGAGACCACCCTCGGGTCGTCGAAGAGCGCGCCGGCCTCGTAGGCCGTCTGCACGAGGTCGCTGGCCGCACGTAGCTCGGCGACCGAGTCGAGGTGGTCAGTGCCCTGGGCAAAGAGGAAGGCCACGTCGAAGGCGCGCGCCTCGCCGGGCTGAAGCGAGAACGGCGGCGACGTGGGGATGATACGGTGGTTGCCGGGCAGGTTGGCACTGCCCAGGCAGTTGTTGACATCGCTCCAGCACTCGTTCGCGGCGGGGTCACCGGGGAAGGCCCAGACGGTGATGGGGGCATCGGTCATGTACCCGTCCCCGGCGGCGGTCTGCGGCAGCCCGTCGTTCCACAGCCCACGTTGCGCGCGGTCTATCTCGTGTTTGCCCCTGGGGTCACCTATCGGATGGGGGCCTGCTATGTTCATAGCATAGCGGAAGGCACTCAAGCCGTCGCCGAGGAAGTCGAAGCCGGCGGCGGGCGGGATGTCGTACTGGAAGTCCGTCTCGTCGTTGTAGTAGTAGCCCAGCCCGCGCGTGGTGTCTACGCCTTCGTACTCGTCACCCGCGTCGCCGAGGTCGGCGTCGGCGAAGATTGAGAAGCGGGCGTTTTCGAGCGCGAGGGTGTTGCGGTTGACGAGGCGGACGCGGTAGAACGTCGCCTGATCGAGGGCGGCCTCCTCGCTGGCCTGGGCGAAGGCCGTCACCTGCACCTCCAGCCCGAGGGGAGCCGAGCCGGACCACCCGTGCTCGTTGCCGACGTCGTTCATCACCCAGAACGCCGTCTGGCTGCCGTAGACGCGCGGCCGGTCGCCGCCCTCCAGGTTGTAGTTGCCCTCCACGCCGTCCCCGTCCACGACGGGTGCCCCCAGCTCGGCGGGCCATTCGGCGAGGTCGGCCGTAGCGACGCCCGTCGCCTCGTGGTCGGCGACGTCGAGCGTGCTCACGACCCAGATGCGGTCGTAGGCCGCGCAGTCATCGGGGTCGGGCAGGGTAGCGCCCTCCTCCAGCGGACCGGGCCACAGCTCGAAATCGAGGAATGTCGAACCCGTGATACGCAGCTCGCCGCCGACGGTGCCGCCCACCCAGAGGTTGGCCGCGAAGATGGCCGTGTTCCCGGAGCCTTTCGGGACGGCGTAGCCGTTCATGACGAAGCCGTCCTCGGTCGGTCCGTAGAACAGGTTGCCGTTCGTGAGGAGCGTCGCCCGGACGTCGCTGGCGTCGAGGTCGGTGGAGGCGGTGCCGGGTTCGCAGTTGCCGGGGGTCTGGGCGAGGGCGGGTGCGGCGAGGAGGAGCAGGAAGAGCGTAGCGAAGCGGGGCATAGCAGTGCAGGAGGGAGGACGGTAGTAGGTACAGTAGCCACAGGCTGCACAGACGTGCAAGGGGAACCGTGCTTTTGCCCTACCGCTGCCGCAGGATTTCCCAGACGAGGTGCCGCAGCTCGGGCACGATCAGCCGGTCGGCCGCCAGCCGCACCGCCGCCCGCGAGCCGGGGCAGCAGAAGAGCAGCGTCTCGCGCCCCTCGGCCCCGTAGACCCCCGCCGTCGCCCGCGAGAGCATCGCCCCGGCCCCGATCTCCTCGAACGAGAGCATCCTGAACAGCTCCCCGAAGCCCGGCAGCGGCTTGACGAAGAGCGCCTCGGCTGCCTCGACCGTCGTGTCCCGCCGCGCCACGCCTGTCCCGCCCGTCGTGACGACGACCTCGACCGCGCCCGCCCACGCCTCCAGCCTCGCCCGGATCGCCCCCACGTCGTCGGGGACAATCGCCGTGTGGGCGACCGCGTGCCCGGCGGCCTCTAGCCGCTCGCGGAGGAGCGCGCCGCTCGTGTCGGTCTCGGGCGTGCGGGTGTCGGAGACCGTGAGGACGGCGCACGCGACGGGCGTGTCCTGCGCCTTCCGCTTGTGCTCGGCGTAGCTCATGCGGCGAGAGGGTCGGGGATCAGCAACACGCTTCCTCTTCCGTTCTTCCGCTCTTCAGCGCTGCCGCTCTTGGTTCTCCGAACCAGCGTGGCGGGTCGTGCCCGTGCCCGCCCCACGGGTGGCAGCGCAGAATCCGCCATGTGGCGAGCACGCTCCCGCGCACCGCCCCAT
>JBBSMV010000356.1:0-2637 GCA_038232975.1 Rhodothermales bacterium | reverse complement strand
CGTGGCCTACTGCCGGGGCGAGCAGGAGACCGAGCGTCTGGCCGAGCATCCGAACTGCGGCCCCGTGATCGCCGGCGCGCGGTTTGCCGAGTCGCGGGAGCGCCCTCGCCCGCAGGGGAGAGGCTTCACGGGTGCTCTCGACGATGACAGGCCATCCGACAGGGGGGATAGCGGGATCCCGTCAGACACAGCAGGATCGCGGTAGCGCCGCAGGATTTCGGCAGTAGAGCAGGATCACGACAGACCGCAGCATCACGGCAACACAGCAGGATTCCAACGAAAGGTGACCGTTTACGGGACGACATCGCAACCCACCCCTCGGCGACCGCGCCGAGGAGGCTCTCCGCGCCTCGCGCACGTTGCGCGGTGGGGTCTTGCCGTGCTGGGCGGTCTCGCCGTAGCCGTCGTGCTGGCCGAGACCGCAGCGGCTCAGGAGGTCGCCGGCGATCTCACGAACGAGTTCCGCCTTGCGGCGGGGGACTGGGTGGCGCGGCTCCGCCCGCTCGCCCAGCGGACGTTCGCGCTGCTCGCCGGGATCGAGTTCGCCGTCAGCGCGGCCGTGTGGGGGCTCCGGCGCGAGACGTTCGACGGCGCGCTCGGGCAGTTCTTCCTCAAATGCGCCCTCATCTCGTTCCTGTTCATGCTGCTGACGTTCTTCGACACGTGGATCCCCGCCATCGTGACCTCCTTCGTCACGGCGGGACAGACGGCCGCGGGGGTGTCCGAGCTGAACCCGACCGAAGTCCTTGAGCTCGGCCTCGACCTTTACGGGGCGATGATGGAGCAGGTGATGGGGCTGGGGATGCTCCTGGAGCCTGCCGCCACGTTCGCCGCCGTGTGGGGCGGGATCACGATCCTCATAGCCTTTGGGGTCATCGCGGCGCAGCTCGTGATCCTCCTCATCGAGAGCTACATCGCCGTCACGGCCGGGGTGTTCTTCCTCGGCTTCGCCGCCTTTCGGGGGACGGCCTCGTTTACCGACCGCTACCTCGTGTGGGCCGTTGGCGTCGGCGTCCGGCTCTTCCTGATCTACCTCATCATCGGGATCGGGATGGGCGTGGCCGAGACGTGGGCGGTCTACCTCGGGGACCTCGGCGCGCTCGACTACTTCGCCGCCTTCCGCGTCGTGATGGGCGCGCTCGTCTTTGCCCTTGTCGCCGTCGTCATCCCGAACCGGACGGCCCGCTACCTCCTCGATGGGGCCTCGTTCGGTCTTGCCGAAGCCGTCAAGATGCGGTAACCCGTTACTCGCCCCTGGACCACTCGAAAGCTTAAGCGCGTAAACACTCGATGGATCTCAGCGCCCTCTTCTACCGACTCCGCCACGGCCACCGTCCGCCCGAGCAGGACGCCGTCGTGCTTGCGCCCGGCACCGCGACCTCGGGTGATGGAGCCACCCAGGACGTCGCCGTCCCCTCCGTCGTAGCGGGGGAGGAGCCACCGATCCCCCCGCCGCCGGGGCTGCCACGGGATACGAAAGTCCGTTCGGTCCCGAACTACCTCCTCGGCCGCCGTGAGTTCGCCGATCAGTTCACGAACCTCGCGCGGGGGAAGCGGAACTGGCAGCTTGTGGCGTTTGCCGCGCTCGGCCTACTCGCCGTCGTCACGGTCGCCTACATCGGGCTCGCCACGAGTGTGCGCGTACAGCCGTTCGTGGTTGAGGTGGACGAGCTCGGGCAGGTGCGCGGCTTCCGCGCGGTCGAGAACGTGTACAGCGCCCGCGAGGCCGTCACCGACGCCACGCTCCGGCACTTCGTCCGCAACCTCCGCACGGTTTACTCTGACCCTGCCGCACAGCGCGACCTCATCGTCTCGGCCTACGCCTTTGCCGACGCGAGCGTGCAGGAGTGGCTCAACGGCTACTTCTCCGACCCCGAGCACGACCCCCGCCTCGTGATGCGGAGGCTCGCGCGCCGCGTCGAGGTCAAGAGCGTGATCCGCGTCCCAGGATCGGAACGATCCCCCGAGGAGGCGGGCGTCGGTGAGATGGAGAGCTGGAAGGTGACGTGGGTCGAGGTCGAGACGCCGACGGGCACCGACACGCAGCGCCGCGCGGCCTGGGAGGGCTACTTCACCGTCGAGCAGGTGCCCGAGGCCGTGCGGCCTGAGAACCCGCTCGGCCTCTACGTCACCGCCGTCAACTGGTCCCGCGTCTCGGCCGGAACCCCTCGCTAACCCGATTTCGGCTAACCCGATATCCAACACTCGTTTTTGAACCCCCAACCCTTGATCACCATGACCAACGCCCGTAAGCGTTTCACCCGCGTCGCCCTCGTGGCAGCACTCACCTTTGCAATTGTGCCCTTCGCAGCGGCTCAATCTTCCACCTCGCCGCAGTCCTCCGGCCTCTTCGTCTCGTCGGGACCGGCAACGGTCCCTGCACCTAGCGGGGGTTCGGCAGCAGGGGAGGGGGCGACCTCGGCCGACGACGCCGGCGAGCCCCGTCGCCTTGCCGAGATGGTCCCAGGCTACCGCGAGGAGAGCCCGCGTGGGGCGGTCGTCGTCCGCGGTGGCGAGACGCCCAACCCCATCGTCAACGCCGTAGAGGAGTACCGGCGGACGGGCGAGGCCCGGACCATCCAGCAGAGCGCGTACGTCGCCTACCCCTACGGCCACTCGCAGCCCACGCTGACGTGT
>JBBSMV010000355.1:0-2713 GCA_038232975.1 Rhodothermales bacterium | reverse complement strand
GTGGCGCGCGGCCCGCCGATGGCGTAGAGCGAGCGGTACGAAACCGGCTCGTACTCCCCATAGGTGAGTGAGCCGCCACGCGAGGCGGCAACGGCACCGTCCGCCCGCGCTGCGCCACCGAAGCCGCCGCGCCAGTCCGTGAGGACATTCTCCTCCTTGCTGATCTGCGTCCCGGCCTGCACCATCCACCGGGGCGCAGCGGCACTCACGCTGAAGCTGTGCATGACCCCGTCTCGCGTGCCGTAGGAGGAGGCCGGCTCGGGTGCCCAGGTGATGACCCCTGAGCTGGCCGAGACCCACACGGTCGGACCGGCGAAGGGGGCCTGCGCCGAGGCAGGAATCGTCCACAGCAGGGCGAGCAGAAGGAGACCAGAGAGACGGGGCATGGCGGAAACCCCGCGAATGGGGCCAATTGGATAGGAAAAGTCGGCCCCCAAACAGGGCCGCTGGAAGCGCATCTCAATATATAGAGACCGGGGACGTGGCATCATTTCCTCTGTGGGGAAAACCCAGTGCCCAGGATACTCATCAGCCGTTCTGTCGCTCCAGATTCGCGGATCCGCTCTCGTTTCCGGCTCTTGCCGGAAACTTCGCTTGGAGCCGGGCGGGAGTGGGGCGAAACTAGACCTCCAGACTAACCCCGTCTCCATGCCCCCTGCTCCCACGCGCCGCGAGATCATCGACTCGCCGAACGCGCCGGCCGCCATCGGCCCGTACAGCCAGGCCATCCTCGCCGGCAACACGCTCTACTGCTCGGGCCAGGTCGCCTTCGTCCCGGAGACGGGCGAGCTGTTGCAGGACGACATCGAGGCGGAGACGGCGCGCGTGCTGGACAACCTCGGGGCCGTGCTCCGCGCCGGGGGGATGGACTACGACAACGTCGTCTCCTGCACGGTCTACCTGACCGACATCAACGACTACGGGCAGGTCAACGAGGTCTACGCGCGCTACTTCAGCGAGTCGCCGCCGGCGCGCGAGGCCATCGAGGTGGCGGCGCTCCCGCGCGGGGCGCGCGTCGAGGTCTCCTGCATCGCCGTCCGCTAAGGCGGCCTACTGCCGGACTTCCACGACCGCGTTGAAGGTGACCGTGATCAGGAAGTCGCCCTCCACCTCAGTCACCGGGTCGAGGTCGAGGAGTGCGCCGAAGTCTCCGGTCACGGCGAAGTCCATCAGGTTGACTGTCTCGATGTCGAGCGCCGCCGTGCGCTCGCTCGTCGTGGGCGTGATTTCAGCGTCGTCCGCCACGGTGAGCGCGGCACCGGTGCCCTGCTGGAGCCGGAGCCGCGCCCGGTCAATGAACTCGATGGAGACATCGGGAGGCCGTGCCACCGTGATCGTGCCCGAGCCTTCTTCAAGCCGGACCGCGACCACGTCGTCCACGGTGAAGGCGCTGGACTCGATGTAGACTCTGAGGTTCTGCATCCCCTCGGACGCGATCTCCGTGAGCTCCCCCGGCGTGAGGGCGTCGCCGTCGAACTCGAACTCGAACGATACCCGCTCGGCGGGCAGGAAGAAGGTGTCTTCTCCGCTATCGGTGCTGTCGCAGCCGGCGAGGACGAAGAGGACCGTGAGCGGTAGGGCGAGGCGGCGGAGGATAGGCATGGTGCAAGAGGTTGAGAGCGTGGGAGGGTCAGCGGCTCAGTAGCCGGACCGAAGAGCGCAGGAGTAACAAAGGTAATGCCTCGTTCAGGCATCGAGCACGGCGTGGACGCGCAGCCCCTCCGGGAGGTGCGCCCGCCCGCTGAGCGCCGTCAGCTCGACCAGAAACGCGAACCCGGCGACCTCGGCCCCGGTGCGGGCTACGAGCCGGGCCGCCGCTGCCGCCGTCCCGCCGGTGGCGATCACGTCGTCGTGGACCAGCACCCGGTTGCCCGGACCGAGGGCCTCGGCCTGGACCTCGACGGCGTCGGTACCGTATTCGAGCGCGTAGTCCTCGCGGAGCGTTTGGCCCGGCAGCTTGCCCGGCTTGCGCACGGGGACGAACCCGGCCCCGAGCCGGTCCGCCAGCGGCGTCCCGAATAGGAACCCGCGCGACTCGATCCCGACGACGTGGGTGATGCCCGACTCGGCGAACGGCTCGGCGAGGGCGCGGACGGCCGCGCGGAGCAGCGCCGGGTCGGCCAGGACCGGCGCGATGTCCTTGAACTCGATGCCCGGTGTCGGGAAGTCCGGGACGGTGCGGAGCGCGCGGCGGAGGGCGTCGGACAACGGTTCGGGGTCTGACGTTCGGGGTCTGAGGTTCTGGGTTCCCTGTTCGCGGTCTGCAATGCGGTCGGGCTGGACCACTCCGAACTCCTAACTTCGAACTAATGCGCCGTGACGCGGAAGCCGCGCTCGTACTGCTCCTTGTAGTCCCGGATCGAGCGGAAGACGGCGCTGGCGAGGAGGTCCTGCCCTTGCTCGGAGCGGAGGAAGCTGGCCTCGGCCGGGTTCGTGACGAAGCCCAACTCGATCAGGACGGCGGGCATCGAGGCGCGCCAGAGCACGAGGAAGCCGGCCTGCTTGACGCCCCGGCTCGGGCGGTCGGCGCGGTGCTCGAACTGGTCCTGGATGAGCGAGGCGAGGCGCTCGCTCTCGCGCTGGTAGGCCGTCGTCGCCATCGTCTGCACGATCAGCGAGGCGTCGTCGAAGCCCGCGTAGAGGCTCGGGTCGCTCTCGAGCGCGACGACGCCGTTCTCGCGCTCCATCACGTCGAGCGCCGTCTTGCTCTTGT
>JBBSMV010000354.1:0-2750 GCA_038232975.1 Rhodothermales bacterium | reverse complement strand
GCTCCGCACCGCGATCTCCGAGGGCAGCGATGTCTCTGACGCCTCGGCGAACGAAGAGCCGTGGGCCGAGCAGGCCGCGCTCCTCGCCGCCGGAGAGGCCGAGGGGCACGCCGCCTACAGCGAGCGCGTCAAGGCCGAAGGGGGCACCGCGCACCACGTCTCAGAGGAGGGCGCCGCCGAAGCAGCCGAGCCGACTGACGAGGCTTCGGCTGACGAGGCTTCGGCCGAAACCGTGACCGAGACGCCGCCTGAGTCGTCAGACCCGTCGGGCGAGGTCGCCACCGGCGAGCCGGACGCCGCCGGGGCGGAAGCTCCTGCCGCCGCCGACGCCTCCACGCAGTCGGACGACGCGCCAAAGGCCCCGTCCAACCCGGAGGAGAACATGCACCCGGACGCCCCGCAGGGCGCGGCCCCCGGCATCGGCGAGCCGCCGCCGGACACCGGCGCGGGCGACGAAGGCGATCCCCACGGCAGCGGGCACCGCGGGTAAAGGCGAGACCGTCGCGCTCGGCACCCCCTTCGGCTGCGCTCAGGGCGGGCTACGGGGCGAAGCACGCTTCGCCCTGGTCAGGACCGGCGTGAGGGCCGGACATGGCACGCCATGTCCCTGCGACTTGACCGTCCACCGTCTCACCGTCACCGAGCGGCCTCGCCTGACGAACAGGCGGGGCCGCTCGTGGTAAGAGAGCGTTGCACGACGGACCGCCCCTTCGTATCGTGCAGCGACACTGCGTGCCTATCGCCGATGATCAAGGCCTCTACCTACTTCAGCGCCCAGCTCCGGGACATCCACGTCGAGCCGGCCTTCGAGCGGCGGTTCCGGGTCCTCTTGGAGCACTGCCGGCGCAACCTCCCGATTGTGGACGAGGCGTACCTCCGCCGCGCCTTCGGGGTCGCCTACTGGGCGCACCGCAACGACCGCCGCGCCTCGGGCGAGCGCTACATCGCGCACCCGCTCGAAGTCGCCACGATTGTCGCCCGCGACGTGCCCTTCGACGACGTCTCGGTCGTCGCCGCGATCCTCCACGACACGGTCGAGGACACCGACATCTCGCTCGAGCTGATCGAGGCCGAGTTCGGGCAGGGCATGGCCCGCATCATTGACGGGCTGACCAAGATCGACCACGTCTTCGCCAGCCGCGAGCTGGGGCAGGCCGAGAACGTTCGCAAGCTGATGCTCTCGATGGCCTCCGACATCCGGGTCATCATCGTCAAGTTCGCCGACCGGCTGCACAACATGCGGACGCTCGACTCGCTGGAGCAGCCCAAGCAGCTCAAGATCGCCAGCGAGACGCAGGACCTCTTCGTCCCGCTCGCCCACCGCTTCGGGCTGAACGAGGTCAAGACCGAGCTGGAGGACCTCTGCCTGAAGTACCTCCAGCCCGACGCCTACCGCGCCATCGCGCGCGGGCTCAACAAGACGCGCCGCCAGCGCGAGGCCTTCGTCGCGCAGTTCATCGAGCCGCTGCAGAGCGAGCTCGAGGCCGCCGGGTTCGAGTTCCGCATCTACGGCCGGCCCAAGAGCATCGCCTCGATCCACCGCAAGATGCAGGTCCAGCAAAAAGGCCTCGACGAGATCTTCGACCTCTTCGCGGTCCGCGTCGTGCTCAAGAGCGAGGGCAAGAAGGGGCGGGAGGACTGCTGGCGCGTCTACTCGGTCCTGACGGACCTCTACCAGCCGATCCCCGAGCGCTTCCGCGACCTCATCTCGGTCCCGAAGTCGAACGGCTACCAGAGCCTGCACACGACAGTCCTCGGCCCGGACGGGCGGCCCGTCGAGATTCAGATCCGCACCGAGGAGATGCACGCCGTCGCCGAGCGCGGCGTGGCGGCGCACTGGAAGTACAAAGAGGTTGGCCCCGGCGGCGACGGCGTGGCGGCGCGGGTCCGCAGCGACGAGGCGATGGAGCAGATCTACACCTGGGTCCGCGACCTGATGGAGAACCCGGCCCCGGAGCGCGCCAGCGACTTCGTCAAGGAGTTCCAGCTCAGCCTCTACGACGAGGAGATCTACGTCTTCACCCCCAACGGCGACCTGCTGACGCTGCCGCACGGGGCGACGCCGGTGGACTTCGCCTTCCAGGTCCACTCCGAGGTCGGCTTCCACTGCATCGGGGCGAAGGTCAACGGCCGCATGGTCCCGCTCTCGTACCGCCTCACGAGCGGCGACCAGGTCGAGATCCTGACCTCGAAGAAGCAGACGCCGAACCCCGACTGGGTCCAGTTCGTCGTCACGCAGAAGGCCCGCAGCCGCATCCGCCACTGGATCAACGAGAAGCGCCGCAAGGCCGCCGAGCACGGCCGCGAGCTGCTCGAGCGCAAGCTGAAGCGGGCCAAGCTGGAGCTCGACGAGGACGACCTCAACCGGCTCGCCTCGGGCCTCAAGTTCCCGAACACGCAGCAGCTCTTCTACGAGATCGGCACCGGGCTCTACGACCCGGGCGAGTTCGTGCGCTTCGCCAAAGAAGGGAAGCGCGACGAAGAGGGGGCCACCGACGGCGAGACCCCGCTCCGGCTCCAGGTCGCCGAGTTCACCGAGACCGCGCGCGAGGAGGGCCGGGCCTCGCTCGTCATCGACGGCGAGCACCACGCCGACCTCGCCACGCAGTACGCGACGTGCTGCAACCCGATCCCGGGCGACGACGTCTTCGGGTTCGTCTCGAAGACCGGGGCCATCAACATCCACCGCACGAGCTGCCGCAACGCCGCTCACCTGCTGACGGACCACGCCGACCGGATCATCCCGGTCG
>JBBSMV010000353.1:0-2758 GCA_038232975.1 Rhodothermales bacterium | reverse complement strand
GCGTCAATGCGCTCTTCGGTGATGCGCCCTTCGCGGAGCGCCTGCATCAGCGCGGCCCGTGCCACGTACTCGTCCCGCGTCAGCAGCAGCAGGTCCACGCCCGCCTCGACCGCCCGCACCGCCGCCTCGCCGATGCCGAAGCCGTCCGTGATCCCGCCCATGTCGAGGCCGTCGGTGACGACGAGGCCCCGGAAGCCAAGCTCGCCGCGGAGCAAGTCGGTGATGACGCGCCGCGAGAGCGTCGCCGGGAGCGTCGGGTCCGGCTCGAGCGTGGGGACGGCGAGGTGGCCGGTCATCACGCTCTGCACGCCGGCGGCGAGGGCAGCGCGGAACGGCAGCAGCTCGGTCGCGTCGAGGCGGGCGCGGGGGAAGGCGAGCAGCGGGAGCGCGTGGTGCGAGTCGGTGCCGGTGTCGCCGTGGCCGGGGAAGTGCTTGGCCGTGGCGACGAGGCCGCCGTCCTGCATCCCCCGGAGCGCCGCCACGGCGAGGTCCGCCACCGCCTGCGGGTCCTCGCCGAACGAGCGGACGCCGATGATCGGGTTGGCCGGGTTGTTGTTGACGTCGGCGACGGGGGCGAAGTTGACCTGGACGCCGAGGGCGCGGGCCTCGGCGGCGAGGTGGCGGCCGACGGCGTAGGCGAGGCGCGGGTCGCCCACTGCGCCGAGCGCCATTGCCGGCGGAAACGCCGTCGTCCCCTCGACCCGCATCCCGACGCCGTTCTCCATGTCCTGGGCCACGAGGAGCGGGAGGGCCGCCTCGCGCTGGAGCGCCCGCGTGAGCGCCGCCTGCCGCCGGGCTTCGCCCGCGAAGAAGAGCACGCCGCCGACGCCGAAGCGCCCGACCCGGTCGCGCAGCCGCTCCAGCTCCTCGGCGGACGTCCCCTCGGCCGTGGCGCTCGCGTCGGTGACGAAGAGCTGGGAGACCTTCGCCTCGAGCGAGAGGGTGTCGAGCACGGCGTGTGCCCACGGCTCGGTGCCGGGCCAGAGCGCGGGCTGCGCCGGGGCCGGGCGGAGGACGAGCAAGAGAAAAAGGGAGAGCGAGGCGAGGCGCATGGTCCGGGAAAGCTACCGCGTGCGGGCGAGCGGCGGGCGCAAAGAGACGGGCCGCTACCACGGTGGCAGCGGCCCGGCGCAGAGCGGGGAGGGCGGTCAGGGGGCGACCTGAATGGTCTTGGTGCCAATGCCGAGCGCCTTACCCTGGGCATCGAGGGCCGTGACCTGGAGGTAGACGACGCCGGAGGTTTCTCCGGTGAGGTCGTACAGGCGGTCCAGCGGGTCCGTCGGCGTCCCGACGACGCTGCCGGTGCTGCCGACAGCGTGGACCCACACGTAGCGCGCGACGTCCTCCAGCGGCTCGGCCCGGTAGTGCCCGGTATCGCCGAGCCTAAGGTCGGCCGTCCCCTTGACGTAGATGCTCCGCGCCGTCGCGCCGTCGGTTTCCGTAGGAGGCGGGGCATCGGCACCGCCGGGCGGCTCGTCCACGAGGCTGTCGCGGCAGCCGGTGGTGCAGAGCGTGAGGGCGAGCAGGAGGAGCGGAAGGCAGCGCATCGTGGTACCTCGTAGGAAACGAAGGGGGAATAGGCGAAGGATAGCGGAAGCCGAGGGAGAAAGCAAGAGCGTTCAAGCGGGGAAGAGCGGACGAAGGGTTCGGCGGTCGGGAAAGAAATCTTCCCCCCTTCCTTTCTTCCCCCCTTCCGTTCCTAAAACAGGTCGCCGAGGTGCGCCTGCATCTCGGCGGCGGTGCCGGCGGGCGCGTCCCCCCTGAGATCGGCGAAGAAGGCGTCGTCGTAAAGCCGGCTCTGGACGACGACGGGCATCGGGACGGCGTGGCCGAGGACCAGGGCCTGCTGCTTCGAGTCGAGCGAGGCGAGCACCTGGCGCAGCGCCGCCGCGCCGCTGGTGCCGACGAGCGCCGCGGCGATGTCGCGCTCGTCGCTGAGCTGGGCGACGATCTTGGTCCCGATCTGGCTCAGCACCTCCTCGTCGATCCCGCTCGGGCGCTGGTCCACGATGAGCAGGCTCACCGAGAACTTGCGCATCTCGCGGGCGATCTTGCCGAAGGGCGTCTCGCGCGCGGTCTGGGGACCGAGGAATTTGTGCGCCTCCTCGATGGTGATCATGAGCTGGCGCGGCTCGTCGGCGGGGTCCTGCGTGGCCTCGAAGCGCTCATAGAGCTGCTCGTAGCGCCGCCGGAGCCGCCGCGTGATGACGTTCGCCACGAGGAGGTAGACCAGCAGCGAGTTGTGCTGCCCGAACTCGAGGACCACCGACTTGCCGGCGGCGATGCTCTCCAGGAGGTCCTCAACCACGTCGCGGTGGCCGGGGTCCCGGTCGAGGTGGAAGAAGTCGAGGCCGGCGAGGCGGTCGAGCTTGCGCTTGAGCGCGGCGAGGGAGCCGGCGTGCGCGCCGGTGCGCTCGGCCATCTCCTCGATCTCGGCGCTGTCGGCGCGGAGCAGCGCCGCGAGCCAGCCGTCGCCGTAGACCTTGCGCAGGCCGTAGGTGCTCTCGGCGGCGGTCGGGTTGAGGTTGAGGGTCTCCTTGAGCGGCAGGATGTCCTCGGGCTCGACCTGGTCGGCCCAGAGGTGGACCTCGACGTCGGGGCTTTTGCCGCGCCGCCGGGCCGAGGCCGGGTCGAGCGAGTAGACCTGGACGCGGCCGGGGAAGAGGTCGCGCAGGCCGGGGACGCTCGTCGAGGCCCCGTCGGTGGTCTCCTTGCGGGCGCTCCAGCCGTACTCGTTGTGCATGTCGAAGACGAGGTT
>JBBSMV010000352.1:0-2787 GCA_038232975.1 Rhodothermales bacterium | reverse complement strand
GCGTGAAGCCCTGCTCGCGGAGGAGCTCCGTCAACACGGTCAGGCGCCCCTCTTCGTCGCCGACGGGGACCTGGCTGAGCCGGTGCTGCACGTCGCGCAGCCGCTCGTCCCAGTAGTGCTCGAAGAAGTCCTGGATCAGCCCGTCGTCGCCCCGCTCCTGGAGGAACTCTAGGAGGCGGCCCAGGAGCACGTCGTCGTGGGAGGGGAAGAGGGCCTCGGCCTCGGGCGTGAGGGCGTAGCGGAGGCTCGGCCGTCCGCGCGCCTGCTTCTTGGTCGAGCGCTCGACGAGGCGATCGCGCTCGAGCACACCGAGGTGCTGGCGCAGGGTCGGGCGCGTGAGGCCGGTGGCCGCCTCGGCATCGTCGAGCGAGATCGCACCCTGCCGCTTCATCAGGAGCAGGAGGTCTGCTTTCGTACCGTCGGGGAGGAGGGAGCGGGGCATGGCGTCGGGAGGGGCTCTGGGGAGTGCACCAACGTAGGGCGAGGAATCGGTTAAAGGTATAAAGAAGGTAAAAACTTTTTAAAACAATGAAAGGGCCGTCCGCCCTGTTGCCGAAGGCCTGTCGGGGCGCGAGGATCATCCTCGGCGTGGCATCGCGTAAGAGCAATCGCAGAAACCGTATCGCCCCGTCCAACCCTTCGACGTGACGCCTCCTCCCACCAAACGCATCTGGACCGTCGGTCACTCGAACCGCGAGCCGGAGGACTTTCTGGACCTGCTCGTCGGAGCCGGCATCGTGCAGATCGCCGACGTCCGCCGCTTCCCCGGCTCGCGCCGCCAGCCCCACTTCGGCGCGGACGCGCTGCAGGCGTCGCTGGCCGAGCGGGGGATCGCCTACGCCCATCTCCCCGCTCTCGGCGGCCGGCGCGGCACGCCGGCCGAGGGCTCGCCCAACACCGGCTGGCGCGTCGCCTCGTTCGCCGCCTACGCCGACTACATGGCGACGGAAGCCTTCCGAGAAGGGGTGGAGCGAGTGGAAGCCCTCGCCGCCGAGCGCCGCACGGCCATGATGTGCTCCGAGGCCGTGCCCTGGCGCTGCCACCGCCGCCTCATCGCCGACACGCTCCTTGTGCGCGGCTGGAAGGTTCTCGACGTCATCGGGCCGGGCCGCGTGGATCCCCACGCGCTGACCGACTTCGCCTGCGTCCGCGACGGCGCGCTGATCTACCCCGCCGAGTAGCCCCGGCAGCTTCCGTTCATCAGGCCCGGACGAGCCGCCGCAGCACGTCCACGAGGACCGACGGGAGGTGCTCGGGGTGGTGGAGCGTAGCGTAGCCCCCCGCCCCGAAAATGCGCGGCATGTAGGCCGGTGCGTGGCGGTCCACGGTCACGCAGAACGGGTGGAGCCCCTGGAGCCGCGCCTCGACGACAGCCTGGCGCGCGTCCTCGACGCCGTAGCGGCCTTCGTAGCGGTCCACGTCGTTGGGTTTGCCGTCGGAGAGAACGAGGAGGAGGCGGTGGCGGGCGGGCTTCGTCATGATGCGGGCCGTGGCGTGGCGCAGCGCCGCGCCCATCCGCGTGTAGCGGTCCGGTTCGAGCGCGGCGATGCGCCGCCGGACGACCGCGCCGGTCCGCTCGTCGAACCCCTTGAGCGTGAGGACGGAGACGGCCTCCGGCCCTTCTCCCGAGAAGGCGAGGATGGTGTAAGGGTCGCCGAGCGCGTCGAGCGCGTCGCAGACGACGAGGAGCGCCTCCTTCTCGACGTCCACGACGCGGAGGTCCTCCGTCACCCAGCTGTCGGTCGAGCCGCTCACGTCGACGAGGAGTGCGATGGCGACGTCGCGCCGAGCCGGGCGAACGGCTTCGTAGAGCCGGTCGTCGGCCGGGCAGCCTGCACGGCGGTCGGCATAGGCCGCGACGTAGGCGGCGAGGTCCACCTCCGGCCCGTCGCGCTGGCGGCCGAGGCGCCGGCGGCGCGGGCGCAGCCGCTCGAAGCGGCGGCGGACCTCGTGTAGAAGGGCCGCCCGGCGGGCGAGCACGCCCTCGGCCCAGGCCGCGTCGCCTAGCGGCGGCGTTCGCTCGTGGACGACGGCTCCGTGCTCGTGGTAGGCCCCCGCGCGGTAGTCCCACTCGGGGTAGACGAGGCCGGCGCGCGAGCCCGAGCGCAGCACCTCGGCCGTGCCCGTCGGCGGCGGGTCGTCGCTGGCGAGGACCTCGCGGGGGCTGCCCGGCGCGTCTACGAGCCGCGCCTCGGGCAGCTCCGAGAGCGAGTCGGCGAGGTCGTCGGGGTCGGCCTCGTCGTCGCGGTCGGTGGGACGCTGGAGCCCCATCGGGTCCTCGACGTGCTCCTGCGGGTCGTCGAGTTGGATCATCCAGAGGCCCACGCTCTCGTCGTCCTCGTCCTCGGGGGCCTGGCGAACCTTCGGGCGGCGGTGCATCAGGCTGATGCGCGGGCGATCCGCCGGGGCGTCTAGGTCTCCGGGCGAGGCGATGGAGCGGCCGGGCGGTGCGGCGGGCGGCGGCGTCACGTGGCCCCACAGGGCGACGGCGGGCAGCCCTCGATAGGGTCCGTCGAGCGTACAGACGCGCGCAGCCGTCTCCTCTGCCCACCTCAGCGAGGCCTCGGGAGAGGAGGAACGGTCGCCGCCGAGCGGGTGGGCGGCGAGGACGGCTCGGAGCTCGGCCTCCACGGCGGCCTCCCGGCAGGTGAGAAGCTTCGGGAGAGGCCGCGCGGCGAGCGCATCGGCACGGGCGGCACGCATTGCCGGGAGCAGTCCCGGCAGCTCGTCCGCGAGCCGGCAGTCCACGGCGGCGGCCTCGCGCACGAGGTAGAGGTCGCGCACGAG
>JBBSMV010000351.1:0-2796 GCA_038232975.1 Rhodothermales bacterium | reverse complement strand
GGGCCCCCCCCTCGGGGTTTGGGGCGTTTGCCCCCCGCCCGTCCCCCGTCTACGGGCCGGGGGCGCGTGGGAGGGCTGCCGCCGCGAACGGGTGGGGCCGGCCGCCGCCGGCCGGCCGGGTCCGGTCGTAGTCCATCTCCCAGACCGTCCCTGCGCCGTCACGGACTAGCCAGGCGTAGTCGTAGCGCTCGTCGCGGTCCGAGAGCTCGCCGAGGGCGTAGACCCACACCCGGAGCGAGTCGGCGAGCGCGAACGTGGCCGTCTCGAAGGCATCGTCTCCGACCCCGGTGATCCCGACCAGCCTCGGCAGTCGGTCCCACGGGTCGAAGGCGGCGACGGCGGCGGGGTCGTCGGTCCAGAGGAAGAGGCCCCAGGCGGCCGGGTCGAGCGGCGGGTTGGCGCGCCACTGGCCGGCGTCGTGCGAGCCGTCGGTGCGGAAGCCGGCACCGTAGAGGCCGGGCGCGAGGGCGAGCGTCGCCTCGGCCCGTCGGTTCTTGACCGAGCCGCCGGCCCACACGGTGTTCGCCCGGTCCATCGTCCAGACCCGCTCGCCCGTCGAGAGGTTGTCGATCCAGCCGACGTCGGAGGGGGCGTCGAAGATTTCGCCCGTGGCTTCGAGGCGGAGCGCCGTGGGGCGGCGGACCTCGAAGGTGTGGGCGAGGGTCTCGTCCGTCCCGGCGGGGCCGCCGGCCCAGACCAGCCCCGGCCCGGCGGGTGCGGCGTCGCGGACATCTTCGCGGGCGAGGCGGTGGGCGAAGGGCGCGTCGGCGGGGTCGAGGAGGGCGAGGCGAAACGCCCACTTGCTCGCGTCCGAGGTCCAGGCGCGGTTGCCGAAGCGGAGCAGCTCGCCGAGGCGCTCGGCGAACGAGCCGCCTGCTTCGACGGCCAGGAGCGGGTCGCCGAACGTCGTGAAGTAGGCGTCGTAGGTCCCGGCGTCGAGGCCCAGCGTGTCGGCGGCGACGGCGAGGCTACCGCGCTCGCGCCGGGCGTGCTCGGGCGTCATCTGCCAGACGACGGCCCGGTCCGCGCGGCGGACGATCCAGCCGTAGGCCGCCAGCGCCGAGTCCGTCTCGAACGATCCCGCGGAGGCCACGGCGAGCCGGGCGGGCCTCTCGAGCCGGAAGGCGTAGTGCCGGAGCCGGTCGGGGTCCCACCCGCCGCCGAAGTCTACGAAGCCGCGCTCACGCTCACGCTCAACGCACGCCCGCACCGCGAGGCCGAGGGCGAGCGCGGCGAGCACGGCCAGGAGCAGGCGGGAGACGTCGCGGCGCGACATGGCAGGGAGAGCAGGTGGGGGCAGCGAAGGCGTCGGCAGGCTCTACGACCGCCCGGACGGGAAGTTACCCCGCGCCCTGCATCGCCTCGCGCGGGTGAATCGGTGCGTTTGAGGGAGCGTCGGCGTAGGGGCGAGGCATGCCTCGCCCCTACCACAGCCTCGCCCCTACCACAGTGGACCATGCTGACAGGGCCGGCCCACCGCTGCCGTTGCCCCAACGCTATATTGCCGCTTTGCCGCCTGCTTCGCGGCCCGGTCCGTCCAAATCGAGCGCCCGTGCAACTCGGGGGCTGGGCTTTGCGATACGCCTACGGTTCGACCCGCCTACGGTCTGCCCGCTCGTCCCCTCCTCCGAGGCTCCTCTGCCTACCGTGCCCCTTCCGTCGCTCCCCTTCGCGCGCGTCCGCCCGGTGCTCGCCGGGGGGAGGGCGCGTCGCGCGCTGCTGTGGGCGGCCGTCGGCGTGGGCTGGGTGCTGCTGGTGGTCTACCACGTCGGCATCGCGGCCGTCGGCGAGCCGCCGTCGCAGATGACGCTCGCGCTGGTCAACCTCGGCGTGGTGGCGTGCGCCGGGCTGGCGGCGCTGCTGCTGGCCGAGCGCTTCGGCCGCCGGGCCTACAACCCGGTGCGGGCACTGTGGCACCCGTTCGTCGCGGCGGCGCTCGGCCTCGGGGTCGCCGCCGGGCTGCTGGGCCTCGGCGGGCGGGCCCCGATAGACCCGGTCTCGGGCGTGCCCGAAGGCTTCGCCGACGCAGTGCAGATCAGCGTGCTCGCCCTCGTCGAGACGGCCGTGGCGTTCGTGCTGCTGCTCTCGCTGCGGACGCTCGTCCTCTTCAAGCGCACCGCCGGGAGCGTCCGCAACTGGCGGCTCATGCTCGGGGCGATGGCCGCCGCCTCGCTCGTGCTCCTGGGCACCGGGGCGACGGACTCGGCCAACGACAACGTGCTCCACATCGTGCTGCTCGTCGGGGCGGTGGTGATGATGGTGCTGTGCGCGTTCCGGCTGGCGTGGATCGTCTACCTCCCGTTCCGGCAGAAGATGCTGACGCTGGGGCTGAGCCTCGGGCTGATCGCGCTGCTGGCCTACCTGCTGAACATGCGCTACGTCGAGGCCGAGAGCGTGCTCGGCTCGGACTTCGGGCCGGACCTCTCGGACTTCGCCTTCACGGCCGTCTTCTCGCAGCCGCTGAGCCAGTTCGTGACGATGGCCTTCGCCTTCGGGATCCTCTACGCCGCGACGGCGGTGCTCTCGCTGCTGTTCCACCTGCCGACGGCGGCGGCGCTCCAGCAGAAGACCGGCGAGATGGAGGCTCTCCAGGCGCTGGCCCGGCTCTCGAGCGAGGTCTTCGACCGCGACCGGCTCGTCGACACCATTGCCGGCGCGCCGGTGGAGGCGGGCGTGGCGCAGGCGGCGTGGCTGGCGCTCGTGGACGAGGGCAGCGGCTCGCTCGCGCCCCGGCTCACGGCCGCCTTCGGGCTGACGCCGGTGCAGATCAAGGCGCTCACCGACTACGAGACCCTC
>JBBSMV010000350.1:0-2800 GCA_038232975.1 Rhodothermales bacterium | reverse complement strand
GGCGAGGTAGTCGATGAGGGTCGAGGCGATGATGAGCGCGAGGTACTCGACCTTCCAGCAGGCGTAGAAGTAGTAGCTCGAGGCGAGCAGGAAGGCCCAGCGCCAGCGGTGGGGCAGCGCGAAGTAGAGGGCGACGACGGCCGGGAAGAAGACGGCGAAGTCGAGCGAGTTGAAAAGCATGGCGCTGGCGCGTAGGAGGACCGCTCAGGCGTTCGGCGAGGGAGAGCCGCCCCCGGCCTCGCGTCCCGTACCTGCTCCTGACCTGCTCCTGAAGGTAGCGTGAAAGCGGCGTCCCCTCGTAGCCCCGCAGCGAAGCGCGCCCCGGCCTACGGCCGCTGCATCGGCTCGCTAGCGCAGGAGGTGCCGCACGCTGCGCCGCACCAGCTCGGTCGTGAGGCCGTAGACGAGGTGAGCGGCGAGGGCTTCGGCGTGGACGGAGAGCGGGTGCTCGGCCGGCGGCTTCGAGAGGCCGAGGGCGGGGACGGCGGCCTCGTCGGCCAGCAGCCAGAAGGCCATCCCGAACGGCAGGCCCGCGCCGACCGCCACCTCCGGCAGGAGCTCGGCCGCGGCCCCGTAGGCGGCCCCGGCGCTCCCGCCGAGCGCATAGTGGACCGCCGGCCCGGCAGCTTTTTTCTCCCGCTTCGTCAGCTCGTGACCGAAGACCCCCTCGGAGACGGCGGAGGCGGCCTCGACGGTGGCCGGCTCGCCGCCGGAGTCGTCGTCGCTGCCGTCCTCGTCGGAGACGGCACGCTTGGCCGCGCTGAGGGCGGCCTGAAACTGGTTCATCACGAACGAGGCCGCGAGGCCGCCCGCGAGGCCGGCGACGGCCCCTTTCCACAGACTGGGCTGCTGCGTGTCGAAAAACCACATGGGGAGCTCCTCGCGATGGGCTGGGGGAGAAGGGAAGCGGACCGGGAGAGCGACCCGCCGAGGGTGCTGCTGATTCCTCCTCTCGGACGAGCCAGCGAGCGCCGCGTTCCTACGCCCGCGCGCACGCGGCCAGGGCTGCCTGGCCGAGGCTGACCCCGCCGTCGTTCGGAGGGACGCCCCCGTTCGTCCAGACCGTCAGGCTGCCACGAGCCGTCGCGATCTCCTCCAGCAGCAGGCGGTTCTGGAAGACGCCGCCCGAGAGCACGACGGTGTCCAGCCCGCGCGCCGCGCCGAGCTGCCGGCTGATCGCCAGCACGCCCTCGGCTACCGCCGCGTGGAAGGCGCGGGCGATCTCGTTCGCCGGCCGGCCGCGCAGCCGGTCCTCGATCACGGCGCGCAGCAGAGGCCGCCAGTCGAGGCTGGGAAATGGGTAGGGCGCGACAGGCTCCGTCGTCCGGGCGAGGTGCTCCAGCCAGATCGCCGCCTGCCCCTCGAAGCTCACGGCCCGCGTGAAGCCGAGGAGGGCGGCGACGGTGTCGAACAGCCGCCCGGCGGAGGTCGTCGCGAAGGTCTGCACGCCGGAGGCGACGAGCCGCTGCGCCACGCGGTAGCGCTCGGGAAAGTCGAAGGGCGGGGCCGTGAAGTCGGGGAGGTCGGGGAGCGCGGTGAGACTGGTTAAAAAACCGGCGGCGGCCTGCGCCGGGTGGCGGGCTGCCGCATCGCCGCCGGGCAGGAGCGCCGGCCGGAGGTGGGCCACGCGCTCGAACCCCTCGGCGATGCTGCCGGCGAAGACCTCGCCGCCCCAGACGCTGCCGTCGTCGCCGTACCCCGTGCCGTCGAAGGCGACGCCGACGACTTTTCTGTCCCACGCCTCGCGCTCAGCGAGCACCGAGGCGACGTGCGCCCGGTGGTGCTGCACGGCGACGTGCTCACCCGGCATCCCGAGCGCGTGCTGCGTCGAGGCATACTGCGGATGGAGGTCGTGGGCGACGAGCAGCGCGTCCGGCGGCACGTCGTACATCCGCAGCAGGTCCCGGACCGTCTCGCGGAAGGCTTCGAGCGCCGGGTAGTGGTCGAGGTCGCCGAGGTGCTGGCTGACGAAGGCCTGCCCGCCCACCACGAGCGTGACGCTGCTCTTGAGGTCGGCCCCGAGCGCGAGGATCGGCCGGTCGGTGGGGAGCGCGGCGACGGCTCCGGGCGCGTAGCCCCGCGCCCGCCGCAGGACCACCGGCCCGAACGGCCCGGAGCGCGTCACCGAGTCGTCCACCCGCCGCGCAATCGGCCGCCCGCCGACGAGGAAGGCGTCGGCGAGTCCGGCGAGGCGTTCCCCCGCGTCGTCGTCGCGGTAGGCGATGGGTTCTGAGGAGCGGTTGGCGCTCGTCATCACAAGGGCCTCCGGCGCACCGGCGGCGAAGAGGAGGTGGTGGAGCGGGGCGTAGGGCAGCATCACCCCCAGCTCCCGGTTATCCGGCGCGACGCCGGGCAGTGCCTCCCGCGCCTCGGCGAGGACGACGGGCCGCGCCACCGAGGTCAGCAGCGCCTCGCCCGCCGCGTCGAGGGTCACGAGGGCGTGCGCCGCGTCGAGGTCACGGACCATGAGCGCGAACGGCTTCTCCTTGCGAACCTTCCGCTCGCGGAGCGCCCGCACGGCTGCCGCGTTGCGGGCGTCGCAGGCGAGGTGGTAGCCGCCGACCCCCTTGACGGCGAGGATCTGCCCGTCGCGCAGCATCGCCGCCGCGTGCTCGACGGCACCCCCTGCTTCCTCCGCTTGGAAGCTATCCCCCTCGTCAAGGGCAGGGTCGCTAAGTTCTGACACCTCCCTCAAAAGCACCGTCATTCCCGACCCCGATCGGGAATCCAGAGCGCCCAGCACGCCTTCTGGATTCCCGCCTTCGCGGGAATGACTACCATCTTTGCATCTGAGACGATG
>JBBSMV010000349.1:0-2805 GCA_038232975.1 Rhodothermales bacterium | reverse complement strand
GGCCGGCCGGCGGCGAGCGCCGCAACCGGATCGAGGAGACAGCCCTCACGCTCGCCCCCGGCCGTTACACGCTTCACGTCGAGACTGACTACGCCCACAGCCCGGACGGCTGGCACAGCGAGGCCCCCGAGCACCCCGAGCGCTGGGGCGTGACCCTCTTCGCGCTCGACCCCGACGCCGCGCCCCTGGCCGTGACGCGCCGCAGCGAGGCCGAGGCCGCGCTCCCCGCCTCCGGCACCGCCGCGCTCCCGGTCCGCCTCGCCCCGCTCGGCAACGGGCAGCGCGTCGAGCGGACCTTCACCCTCGACGAGGAGACCACGCTCCGCCTCTACGCCGTCGGCGAGATTCTCCCCTCGGGCCGGTTCGACTGGGGCTGGATCACGCGCGGCGCGGAGACGGTCTGGGAGATGACGCGCGCGAACACCGAGCCGGCCGGCGGCGCGCGCAAGAACCGCGTCTTCGACGGCACCCTCACGCTGCCGGCGGGGACCTACACCGTCCACTTCACCACCGACGGCTCGCACGCCTTCGGCCGCTTCAACGAGCGGGCACCGGCCGACCCCACCGCGTGGGGCATCACCGTCGCGCGCGCCGACGCACCGGCCTCGCCGCCGCCGGAGGCTCCGCCGCTGCCGCCGAACCCGACGCTGTCCGACGCGTAGGGGCAGACCCACGTGTCCGCCCTTCCCGCACGTGTCTGCCCTTTGGGTTCCGCCTCCCTAGCCAGGGCGGACACGTGGGTTCGCCCCTACGTCGCCGCGTGGATATTCCTCCGTGGATCGTTCCTCGTGGACGGCACCCCGTCACCGCCGCCACATGAAAACTGTTGAACTGGTCCTCGACGTCCCGGACCGCTACCACGAGGTCCTCATCGCCGAGCTGGCCGACCTCGACTTCGAGAGCTTCACCGAGGAGGACGACCGGCTGCGGGCCTACGTCCCGGCCACCCGCTGGAGCGCCGTCCGCCGCGAGCACGTCGAGCGCTGGCTCCGCGCCCACGCCCTCCCCGACGCCATCGAGGAGCGCCTCGTCCGCGACGAGAACTGGAACGCCCGCTGGGAGGAGACCGTCCGCCCGCTCGCCGTCGGCCGCTTCCTCATCAAGCCGACCTGGGCCGAGGTGCCGCCGGAGCACGCCGACAAGGTGCTCCTCGAGATCGACCCGAAGATGAGCTTCGGGACCGGCTACCACGAGAGCACGCGCCTGGCGCTGCGCTTCCTGCCGGGCCTGGTGCGCGGCGGCGAGCGCGTCCTCGACGCCGGCACCGGCACCGGCGTCCTCGCCATCGCCGCGCTCAAGCTCGGCGCGGCCTCGGCGCTCGGCTTCGATATTGATTCGTGGGCGCAGGCGAACGCGACTGAGAACGCGCTCCTCAACGGCGTCGCCGACCGCTTCGCCGTGCGCGAGGGGTCGCTCGACGCGGTGCCGGAAGCCCCTTTCGACCTCGCCTTCGCCAACATCAACCGGAACGTGCTCGTGGAGCTGCTGCCGGGCCTCGCGGCGAAGCTGGCCCCCGGCGGCCGGCTCGTCCTGGCGGGCCTCCTCCACTCCGACCGCGACGCGATGCTCGACGCCGCCCGCGACGCGGGGCTTTCGCTCTACGACGAGGCGACGGAGAACGAATGGTGGAGCCTGGTAGTTTCGAGTGACGAGTGATGAGGGTCGAATGGGGAGGGAGACTATGACGCGCATCGCCACCGTGGACGTGGGCACCAACACGGCGCTCCTGCTCGTGGCCGACGTGGGCGACGGGCACATGGAGATCGTCCACGAGGCCGACCGCTACGTCCGGCTCGGGCAGGGCGTCGACGCCCACCGCCGCCTCGCGCCCGAGGCGATGGCCCGCGTCGTCGCCGCGCTCGCCGACTACAAGGCCCTCGCCGACCGCCTCGGGGCCGAGACCGTCGTGATCGGCGCGACGAGCGCCTCGCGCGACGCCCGGAACCTCGACGAGCTGACGGCGCGGGTCCGGCAGCTCGGGATGGAGTACCGGGTGATCTCGGGCCGGGAGGAGGCGCTCTGGAGCTTCCGCGCCGCCTGCTCGGCCTACCCCGACCTGGAGGCCGCCTGCGTCGTGGACATCGGCGGCGGCTCGACGGAGGTGGTCTCCGGGCGCGCCGATGCCGCCGAGCCACGGCGGACGAGCGTAGACGTCGGCTCGGTGCGCCTGACCGAGCGGTGCTTCCCCTCGCTCCCGCCCGCGCCCGAAGCGGTCAGCGCCGCCGAGAAGATGGTAGCCGAGGCGTTCGGTGGGCTGGAGGTCGAAGCGGCGCTTCCGCTCCTCGGCTCGTCGGGGACGGTCCGCGCCCTCGGCGCGCTCGCCCGGCCGGCCGACCCGACGGCTCCCGTCACGGCCGAGACCGTCCGGGCGTGGCGCGACCGGCTGCTCAGCCTCTCGGCCCTCGACGTCCTCGCCCTCGACCCGGGCTTGCTGGCCGGGCGGGCCGATGTCTACGCCGCCGGGGTGCTCATCCTCGACGCCTTCATGCGGCGCTTCGGGTTCGAGGCCGTCCGGCCGAGTCCGCGCGGCCTCCGGCACGGCCTGGCGCTGCGGTGGCTGGCGACCGGCGCGTGACCCCCAGCTTCTGTCGCCATCGCTCCGGGACAAGTCTCTGTGCTCAAGGCGACAGAAGCTGTCCCCCCATCGTAGCAGGGTCGCTAAGTTCTGACACCTCCCTCAACAGCACCGTCATTCCCGACCCCGATCGGGAATCCAGAGCGCTCAGCACGCCTTCTGGATTCCCGCCTTCGCGGGAATGACTACCATCTTTGCATCTGAGACGATGAGAACTTAGCAGCCCTGCT
>JBBSMV010000348.1:0-2814 GCA_038232975.1 Rhodothermales bacterium | reverse complement strand
GCGGGCTCGTCGGTGCGCCGAGGAAGAAGGGGTCGAAAGGGCTGTGGTATCCGAGCCCGTCCGGGCAGGCCGATCCGGCGCTCCCCGACAGCGTCCGCGTGGACTGGACCGAGTCGGGGCTCTACCTGTTCAACGACGGAGCCGGCAACGTCCACCAGCCGACGTATTACAGCCAGATGGGCGCGCACGAGTACGGCCACGACCTCTGGCGCGGAAAGATCACCTCGGTGCATATGGGCTCCGTCGTCGATAACGACGTGCCGGCGAACGAGCCGGACGACCGGTACTACTACGGGGCTGTGGTGATGGGGACGGGGGGCCAGTTCAACCACAAGACGGCGCGGGGCACCTCGACGATCTCCGCCTACGAGCGGAGCTTGCTGGGATGGATCGCCCTCGACACGCTCACCACTACTCGCACCGGCGTCGAACTCGGCGACCTGTACACCCGGGGCGAGGCGGCCGTGATTCCCATCGGCTCCGGCGACAGCGAGCGGATGGTGTTCCTCTCCAACCTCCAACGCATCGGCTACTTCGACCGTATCAAGACCGGCCACGGCGCGCACGGGCAGATCTATCCGCAGGGGCTCGGGATGACGGGGCTGCTCGCCCACTTCCGGGGCCGCCGCGACGGCACGGACTGCAACGTGGGGCGGGAGCCCTGCCTCGACCTCCTCCCGGCCGACGGCGAGCTCCACATGAAGGGCCAGCCGGGCTTCTGGAAAGGCGACACCTATGGCCCGGCTCCGGCCAAACCCCAACTGACGCCGTGGACGCATCCCAGCATCAACGGGTGCAACGGCAGCGCCGACACGTACTGCCACAGCATCGAGACGACGTGGGCGGCCATCGACGCCATCCGCTACCTCGGCGATGCCGATTCCACGATTGTCTTCGACTTTTACGCCGACCTCCGCACGGCCCCGACCGTCTTCATCCGCGCCGACTCGTGGATGGGACCTGAGACCGACGGGTACGTCTTTCCGAACGAGGTCCGCGTCACGAACGGGGCCACGCTCACCATCGAGGCCGGGACGGAGGTGACGTTCGTGGGCGGGCTCGTCATTGATCCCGGTGCGAACGTGGTCTACGAGAAGGACACAGCGCTGGACTAGGTCGGACCTGCAGGATCACGCTCCGCCGATCACGCTCCGCCGACGGCGCGGCCCTTCCAGCGGATGCGCCCCGTCCAGTGCCCCAGCGCCGAGTCGAACGGGAGAAGCCCGCCGAGCGCCAGCGAGACCGGGGCCAGCAGCCGCGTCCACAGCGGGAACCGCCCGAATGTGTCAGACCCCGCTTTGAGCGCGTAGAGCGAGACGAGGAACCACGGCGAGACGAACGGCGGCACGAGGAACGCCAGCCAGTAGATGGCCTGCACGATGAGGAACCGCAGCGGCGTCCCGCCTTGGAGCAGGTAGGCGTTCTTCCGAAACCCGGCCCATGCGTCCGGCAGGCTGCGGTACATCCACACCTCCAGTTCCTGTTGCAGATCGTGGAGTTCGACGCGAAGCCCCTGGGCCTTGAGGTAGCGGCCGATCTACACGTCTTCGAGCACTTCGGCGGGGCGGTGGGCATGGGGCTCGTGGCGGTGATAGGCGTCCGCCCGAACCAGCCAGCACTGTCCGTTGAGCGAGGCGAGCGTCGCCGAGCGCGTGCGCGGGATGAGGGCGACGGGAAACGCGGTGAGCACGGCGAACGGGACGAGGCTCGTCAGCAGGAGCCCACCGCCGCGCAGCCGAGGCAGGCCGCTGACGACGCCTCCCGCTTCGCCTGCCCGGCGCTCCACCGCCAGCAGCCGCCCGACCAGCCGCCGGAGTGCGCCCGCATCGCGGAGCGCAGCGTCTGCGTCGAGGAAGAGGTAGACCTCGCCCTCGGCCTGCTGCGCAGCCTGGTAGAGCGCGTGGACCTTGCCGACCCAGCCCGGCGGCGGCCCGTCGCCGCGCACGCCCCGGATGCGCTCGTCGCTGGCGCTTTCGATTACGTCCCACGTCCCGTCTTCAGAGCCGTCGTCGTAGACGATCACCTCGACCTCGGGATAGTCCTGCGCCGCCAGCGTGGGGAGGAGGCGCTGGAGGTTGTGCTCCTCGTTCCGCGCCGGAATCAGGACGGACAGCCGGGGCAGCGCGTCGGTCGCGACGCAGTCCCGCCGCGACCGCCGGAGCGTGACGAGGTTCGTGGCGAGCACGGCGAGAAAAAAGGCGTGGAGCCCGGCGAGGAGGAGCATCCGCTCAGGGAGGATCGATCAGGAACTGGCGGAAGAGCGGCGGCGGGTGATCCGCGAGCAGTCGGTCGCGGATGCGGTCGGTGTTGGGGCGGCCGAGCTTGCGGAGGCAGTACCAGATCCACACCTCGGGCTCGTACGGCGAGATGCCGGGCGTCGGGTGCTCCCGGAGCACGTCGCGCAGCTTCTCGAACCCGGCGAGCGCCGCCTCCGTGCTCCCGCCGAAGAGGCGCGGCCGGTAGAGGAGCGACTGCGCCTCGACGAGGAGCACGTAGGGGTCGCCGGGGTCGAGGCGGTGGCCGCGTTCCAGCAGATCGACGGAACGGAGCCCGTAGGCGGGGAGCCTCCACGGCGGCGCGGCGGCGGCGCGGTAGCCCCAGAGCGCGGCGAGGAGGGCGTAGTCCTGCGCCGAGTGGCAGTCCGTCTCGTCGGGGAGGTCCGTGATGTAGCGAGAATCTTCCGTCAGCGGGTAGAGGCGGTAGCGGACGAGCAGGTCGTCGCTCGCGGTGAGGGCCTCGGCGTGGAGCCGGGCGAGACCGCTCGCGTCGTTGTCGGCGTAGAGCGTGGCAAGCGTATCCGTCGGGCTCATCAGG
>JBBSMV010000347.1:0-2861 GCA_038232975.1 Rhodothermales bacterium | reverse complement strand
CCTACCCTATATCTCCACCTGCGCGCCGAGCTCGACGACGCGGTTCGGCGGGATGCAGAAGAAGCTCGTCGCGTTGCGCGCATTCCGCGCCATCGCCCCGAAGAGCCGCTCGCGCCAGCGCGGGCGCATCCCCGGCCGGTCCGTCGAGATCACCCGCTCGCGGCCGAGGAAGTAGGTCGTCTCCATCGGCGGGAAGGCGAGGCCGGGGCAGTCCACGAGGCGGAGAGCCTCGGGGATGTTCGGGTTCTCTACGAAGCCGTAGCAGACCACGACGCGGTAGAACCCCTCGCCGAGGGCCTCGGCGCTGACGCGCTCGGCGTCGGCGACGCGGGGGACCTCCTCGGTCTCGACCGTCAGCAGCACGACCCGCTCGTGGAGGCAGTGGTTGTGCTTGATGTTGTGGAGCAGCGACGGCGGCGTCATCTCCGGGTTGCTCGACATGAAGACGGCCGTGCCCGGCACCCGCGTCAGCGCGTGGACGCTCGGGTCGGCGAGGAACATCTCGACGGGGAGCTGCCCCTCGCGCACCCGCTCGGCGATGATCGCGCGGCCCCGCTTCCACGTCGTCATCACCGTGAAGATGACCCCGGCCACGACGAGCGGGAACCAGCCGCCAGCCGGGATCTTCGGCAGGTTGGCCCCCCAGAAGCTGAGGTCAATCACCAGGAACAGCCCGCACAGCCCGGCGACCGCCGGCAGGCTCCAGCCCCAGAGCCGCCGCGCCACCACGGCGAAGAGCAGCGTCGTGAACACCATGTCGGTCGTCACGCCGACGCCGTAGGCCGCCGCCAGCCGGCTCGACGAGCCGAACCCGATCACGAGGCCGACGCACGCCACGAGGAGCACCCAGTTGAGTGCGGGGATGTAGATCTGCCCGATCTGCTTCGAGGAGGTCTGCCGGATCTCCATGCGCGGCAGGTAGCCGAGCTGCACCGCCTGCCGGGTCAGCGAGAACGCCCCCGAGATCACCGCCTGGCTCGCGATCACCGTCGCCGCCGTGGCGAGGCCGACGAGCGGGTAGAGCGCCCACGCCGGGGCCATCAGGAAGAACGGGTTCTCCAGCGCCTCCGGATGCGCCATCAGCAGCGCCCCCTGCCCGAAGTAGTTCAGCAGCAGCGCCGGCAGCACGAAGCCGAACCACGTCAGCTGGATCGGGCGGATGCCGAAGTGCCCCATGTCGGCGTAGAGCGCCTCGCCGCCGGTGACGACGAGGAAGACCGAGCCGAGCACCAGGAAGCCGGTGATCCCGTTGCGAAGGAAGAAGCCGGCCCCGTGGAGCGGGTTCAGCGCTGTCAGCACGACCGGCTTCCGCACGATCTGCCGGAGGCCAAGCGTGGCGAGGGTGAGGAACCACACGATGGTCACCGGCCCGAAGACCTTACCGATGCCTGCGGTCCCGCGCTGCTGCACCAGGAAGAGCGCCACCAGAATGACGATGGTGATCGGGATGATGTAGGGCCGGAAGATCGGCGTCGCCACCTCGAGCCCCTCGATGGCGCTGAGCACCGAGATGGCCGGCGTGATCATGCTGTCGCCGTAGAGCAGCGCCGCACCGAAGAGGCCCAGCAGGATGAGCACGTTGCGCCGCCGGCTGATGCCCTCGGGCTGGGCTGCTCCGTCTTCGGGCACCGCGCCGCCGCCCGGAACCGCCGCGCGCTGCGGCGTCACGAGCGCCGTTAGCGCCATGATCCCGCCCTCGCCGTGGTTGTCGGCCCGCATCACGAAGACGAGGTACTTGACCGAGATGACGATGATCAGGCTCCAGAAGATCAGCGAGAGGACCCCGAGGATGTTGGCCTCGGTGAGCGCGATCCCGTAGAGCTCGCTGAAGCTCTCGCGCAGGGCGTAGAGCGGGCTGGTGCCGATGTCTCCGTAGACGACGCCGAGCGTGGCGAGGGCGAGGCCGGCGAGGACCTTCCCGGTAGGCGGGCCGGCCTGGGAGTGGCTCATGAGGGGCGGTCGGGCGAGAGGAGGAGAGAGGCCACGATGATACGAGCATCGCCTCAAACGGCGCGGCTCAGAACCACGCCGGCAGCCGATAGTTTCGGTGCCTCAAGGGGGTGCCCAAAGGCCGAGCGGCGGGGGCGGCCAGGGGAGCTTATGACCACGCCCTAGAGCGAGGGGCAGGAGGGTGTGGGGGTCTGGGCGTATGGGAGTGGCTCCACCCTAGAACAGGCAGCCCTCCCATACCCCCACATCCACACCCACCCACACGCGCTTCGCGCTAGAAGCCCCGCTCCCCGCGCAGCCGCTCGTCGCTCGGGACGCCGGGCGAGACGAACGGACTCTCCGCCGCGAAGAACCGCCACGGCCGCTCCACGCCTCGCCGCAGCCCGATCCGCGACGACGTGGCGATCTCGGGTGGCGGCGCGCCGTCCTCGGCGAAGTAGAGCGGCGGGCGCGTCAGGTCGCTCCCGTGGAAGGCGGCGTCGTTGATCCCGAGCGCCTGCGTGAGCTTGCCCGGCCCGTTCGTGAGGCCGCGCTCGCGCCGGACGGAGACCGGTCGGTTGGCGCGCATCGTCCCGAGGCCTTCGACGGGTTCGAGCGCGCGGACGAGGACCGCGCCGGGCGTCCCCTCCGGCTCGGTGACCACGTTGAGCAGCCAGTTCGTGTAGTAGATCAGGTAGACGTAGGCCGTCCCTGGCGGGGCGAACAGGTCGGCCGCCCGGCCCTGCGGCAGCACGAACCCCTCGCCGTCGAACGTCGCCTTCCAGCCGTGGAGCGCCGGGTCGTCGCGCGTGTAGCCCTCGGTCTCGACGATCCGCCCCGCGATTCGCCCGCCAGCCGTCTCGTGCACGAGCAGCGCGCCCACGAGGTCGCGCGCCACCTCCAGCGTGGGCCGGGCGAAGTAGGACCGAGGG
>JBBSMV010000346.1:0-2906 GCA_038232975.1 Rhodothermales bacterium | reverse complement strand
GGCGAGGTAGTCGATGAGGGTCGAGGCGATGATGAGCGCGAGGTACTCGACCTTCCAGCAGGCGTAGAAGTAGTAGCTCGAGGCGAGCAGGAAGGCCCAGCGCCAGCGGTGGGGCAGCGCGAAGTAGAGGGCGACGACGGCGGGGAAGAAGACGACGAAGTCGAGCGAGTTGAAAAGCATGGTGCACCCGTGCCGTGTCGGCGGAGAGATAGGGGGACCGGAAAACGTAATGATAGAATCGTCCGGCCGCCAGCGTGCGTTAAAATCATTCTAGGACGCGCGACTTGTTGGCGTGCTGGGGCGCGCTCGTCGCCGGCAGGAGCGCGGCGGCTCTGCCCTGCGGCTCACGCCACACGATTCATGTATGGCACGCAGCCGGCAGACGCTGGTATACTCCCGGCTCATCCAGCCGCTGCTCCCATGTCTCGCCTCGCTTTCGCGTTGTTCGCCCTCTCGCTGCTCGCTCTCACCGTGGCCGCCTCCGCCCAGCCTGCCGACGCGCCCGCTCCAGGCGCGCCTGCTCCAGTCGTCTTCGCAATGCATGGTGGGGCTGGAGTCATTGAGCGCGGCAGCATGACCCCCGAGCGCGAGGCCGCCTACCGCGCCGCGCTCGAAGAGGCTCTCCGCGCCGGGTACGCTGTGATCGCCGGAGGTGGCTCCGCCCTCGACGCCATCACGGCCGCGATCCCGCTGCTCGAGGACGCGCCGCTCTTCAACGCTGGCAAGGGGGCCGTCTTCACGAGCGAGGAGGCGGTCGAGCTCGATGCCTCGATCATGGACGGGGCGACGCTGGAGGCGGGGGCCGTCGCGGGCGTGCGGCATCTCAAAAACCCGGTGCTCGCCGCGCGTCTCGTCATGGAAGCCTCACCGCACGTCATGCTGACGGGCGACGGGGCCGAGGCCTTTGCCCGGCGGCACGGGCTGGAGGAGGTCCCGAACGACTACTTCCACACCGACGAGCGCCGCGACGCCCTCCGCCGCGTGCAGGAGCGCGAGCGCTCCGAGCGCGGCGACGCCTCGACCCCGAGCGCCCCCGAAGCCTGGCAGATGACGGGCACCGTCGGGGCCGTCGCGCTCGACCGCGCCGGCCACCTCGCCGCCGCCACCTCGACCGGCGGGATGACCAACAAGCGCTGGGGCCGCGTCGGCGACGCGCCCATCATCGGCGCGGGCACCTACGCCGACGACCGGACCTGCGCCGTCTCGGCCACCGGCCACGGCGAGTACTTCATCCGCCTCGCCGTCGCCCATGACGTCTCGGCGCGGATGATGTACCTCGGCGAGACCGTCGAGGAGGCCGCCGACGCCGTGATCCACGGCCGGCTCGACGCCCTCGGCGGCACCGGCGGCGTGATCGCCCTCGACGCCGCCGGCAACGTGGCGATGCCGTTCAACACGCCGGGCATGTTCCGCGGCACGGTGGACGCGGAGGGGAATGTGACGGTGGAGATCTATGGCGAGTGAGCCGAGTGTCGAGTGTCGAGTGTCGAAAAAGCTGAGCCTTCCAAGTTACGGACCCCCGACTCCCGACCCCTGACTCCCGACCCCTGACTCCCGACCCATATGTACGACTTCGACGAAGCCACGGCTCACCTCGCCGCCGCCGACGCGGCGGTGGCGGGCCTCATCGAGCACGTCGGGCCGTGCCGGCTCGTGGTCGGGCACCTGGACAGCCCGTTCCAGTCGCTCCTCCGGGCCATCGTCTACCAGCAGCTCTCCGGCCGGGCCGCCGGGACGATCCACCGCCGCCTGCTCGACCTCTTTCCCGGCGAGCACCCCGACCCGGAGGAAATCCTCGCCTCGCCGACGGAGACCCTCCGAGGCTGCGGCCTCTCGCGCGCGAAGGCCGCCGCCGCCCACGACCTCGCCGCCCGCACGCTCGACGGGACGGTGCCCGGCCTCGACGCGCTCGGCGCGATGGGCGACGCCGAGGTCATCGAGCGCCTGACGGCGGTGCGCGGGGTCGGCCCGTGGACGGCCGAGATGCTGCTGATCTTCCAGCTCGGCCGGCCGGACGTGCTGCCGGTGACGGACCTCGGCGTGCGCAAAGGCGCGGCACGGCTCTGGGGCCTGAGCGCGTTGCCGACGCCGACCGAGCTGCGCGAGGCCGGCGAGGTCTGGCGGCCCTACCGGAGCGTCGCCGCCTGGTACCTCTGGCGCGCGGCCGACCTCGACGAGTGGGTCGTCCCGGTGCCCCGCAAAAAAATCGACCGCCCGAGGTTACGCTAGCGCGCCGCGCGCGTCTAGGCATTGGATGCCCTTGCATCAACTCCTCTTGAACCAGCAACGGAACCGATGCCCCCTCGCCGAGCACGCACCCTCCTCTCTTTTGGCCTCCTGATCGCGGCCTCGTGGCCCCTGGCCGCGCAGCCGGCCGACACCCTCTTCGCGTGGCAGACCTACGGGCGCGACGCCCGCGCCCGCGTCCAGACCTTCGCCGTGGACGATGACAAGCGCCCGCGCACCGTCGTCGTGGACGAGCTAGCCTCGAACGACGCCCTCGTCACCGACGACGTGCGCTACTTCGTCGACGCCCTCGGCCGCGCCGTCGGCCTCGACCCGGCCGAGGCGACGTTCGTGTTCCGCTTCAGCGGCCGGAGCTTCCGCGAGGACGGGGACGACGGCAAGACGCTGCTCCTGCGCGCCACCTTCAACCGCACCAAGTCCGGTACCCTCGGCTCCCCCTCGTGGCGGCTCCTGACCCGCGATGAGCTGGCTGAGCTGACGGACCGTGCCCTGTACTGAACGGACCGGGCGCTGTACTGAGAAACTGTTTAGTAACCGTTGGTAGAGCGAGGGCTGGCACGGTGCTCGGTCTACCCCCTCCCCCTTCGTCCCGTCCGTGGACGCAGGGTCGCTAAGTTCTGACACCTCCCTAAAGCACCGTCATTCCCGACCCCGATCGG
>JBBSMV010000345.1:0-2909 GCA_038232975.1 Rhodothermales bacterium | reverse complement strand
GGTGCGGACCCAGATCACGGGGCTGCGTGAGCACGTCGCGGAGATCGTGCGGTCGCTCTCGGCAGAGGAGCTACAATCGCTGACTGGGTATGGTTACATTCTCGCCGCCACGCATGGGCTACAATCCTAGCGAACTGGTATGAGATGTTTGCCTCTCGACCCCCGACCCACCACTCCCGACGCTACACCCGGTAGTCCTTGACCCGCTTCGTCGTCTCGCCGGTCCGGGTGAGGAAGACGTTCATCGAGCCGGAGACGGGGTCGGCGAGCTGCGCGACGCCGGAGCGGTCGGTCTTCGTCACCGGCTCGTCGAAGTAGCGGCCGTTGGTCTTGCAGTAGTAGGTGCCGCGCCGGGGGTCGAGGCCGGGGAGCGGGGCGGGGAGCTTCTGGAGGCGGGCGTAATACCGGCAGAGAGCCTGTCCTGAGCCTGTCGAAGGATCGGTGAGCGGGCAGACCTCGCACTTCGGGCGGCGGGCGGTGCAGGTGTAGCGGCCGTGCAGGATGAGGAGGTGGTGCGCCTCGCCCCACGCCTCCTGCGGGACCACGCGGCTCAGCCCATCCTCTACCGCGCGCGGCGTCGGCGCGTCGTCCACGAGGCCGATCCGGTTGGCGACGCGGAAGACGTGCGTGTCGACCGCTATCGCCGGCTCGTCGAAGGCCACGGCCACGACGACGTTGGCCGTCTTGCGCCCGACGCCCCGGAGCGTCATCAGCTCGGCGTGGGTCTGCGGGACCTCACCGCCGAAGTCTTCGACGAGGCTCCGCGCCGTGGCCGCGAGCGCCGTGGCCTTGTTGTTCGGGTACGAGACCGAGCGGATGTAGGGGAGGATGTCGCCGGCCTCGGCCTCGGCCATCGCCGCCACCGTCGGGTAGGCCGCGAAAAGCTCCGGGGTGACGAGGTTGACGCGGGCGTCGGTGCACTGCGCCGAGAGGATCACCGCGACGAGCAGCTCGAACGGGGTGCGGTAGCGCAGCTCGGTCTCGGGGCGCGGGATGGCCTCGCGGAGGCGAGCCAGGGTGAGGCGGGCGCGCTCGGTGCGGGTCACGGCTTTCAGGAGCGGAAGAGCGGGAGGAAGAGCGGAAGGGAGGATACGGGATGCTTCGCAGATGCGGTTTGATTAATCGAACCTCCTCGGCCCTTTCCACTCTCAGGGCTATCGCATCCTCGGTTGGCCTCGCCACCGCCGGGGTCTGAAGCCCCCGGCTGATAGCGCAAGCCCCAGGGGGCTGGTGCTCGTGCCGAGCACAGGGCGCTTCAGCGTCCTGTTGCCTGTCAGCCCGGTGGTTTACCGCCGGGCGGTGTCGGAGTATGCGATAGCCCTGTTTCCACTCTCCCCTTCACGCGCGCCCGCGCACGGCGGCGAAGAGCGCGATCCCCGTCGCCACGGAGACGTTGAGCGACTCGGCCGGGCCGCGCAGCGGGACCGACACGAGGAAGTCGCACGCGGCGCGGACGCGGGGCCGCAGCCCCGTCCCCTCGCTCCCGACGACGAGCGCGAGCGGCCGGTCCCAGTCGAGGCTCCAGACGGTCTCCTCGCCGGCCCCGTCGAGGCCGGCGATCCAGTAGCCGCGCTCCTGGAGCTGCACGAGCGCGTCGGCGAGGTTGCCCACCCGAGCGATGGGGACACGCGGCGCGGTGCCCGCGCTCGCCTTGAGCGTCGTCGCGCCGAGCGGGGCCTGGTTCCGGTCGGGGACGATCACGCCCGCCGCCCCGGCCGCGACCGCGCTGCGGAGGATCGCCCCGACGTTGTGAGGATCCTCGATCCCGTCGAGCACGACGAGGACCGGCTGCGCCTCCCGCACGGCGTCCGGCGTCGGGGCAATCGCGTGGAGCATCGCCTCGAGGTCGGCGTAGTCCACGGCGGCAGCCAGTGCCACGACGCCCTGGTGCGTCACGCCCGGCGCGAGGCGGTCCAGCTTGGCCTGCGGCACGAACTGCACCGGCACGCCGGCCGCGCTCGCCGCGAGGCGGACCGCTTCGAGCGCGCGGCTGGGGCTGCCCTTCGTCTTGGCGAGCAGCACCTTCTCGATGCTCCGCTCGCCGCGCTCCAGCGCCTCGCGGACCGGGTTGCGCCCGGCGATGATGCCTGTGGTGTCCATGAGTCGGGAGTCGCTAGTCAGGGGTCGAGAGTCTGTTTGGCTCACGCAGCGCTTCGAGCCGCGCGGCCAGGGTCTCGACGTACAGCTCGTGCTCGGGCTTCATCAGGACGGAGCGCAGGATACGCGCGTCGGCCCGGTCGGCCTCCAGGTCGGGCAAGAGGGCGCGCAGCGCCTCGGCCGGGACGCGGTAGAGGCTCAGGAAGACGGGGTCGGGGCTGTGCATCGCGCCCTCGAAGAGCCGCCGGCTCGCGGCGTCTACGGCGGAGAGGGTCGGCTCGGCCGTGCGTGGGAAGAAGGTGACGATGTCGGTCTCGGGCGGGAGGTACAGCTCGAAGGCATCGGAAGCCCAGAGCCGCGCGGCGAGGGCACGGGCGGCGCGGAGGCAGGCGGCCAGGACCGGGCCGAGGCCGTCGTCGGCGAGGAGCGGGAGCGCGCGGAGCGTGAGCCAGAGCGCCCCGGCCGCCGCGCCCGGCCGCGAGCACTCGAGCGAGATTTCGCCGAGGTGCAGCTCGTCCGAGGTGAAGTAGGTGTAGGGCGAGTCGTGCTTGTACAGCCGCCCGACGTCCGGGTCGCGGAAAAGGATGCAGCCGCAGCCGTAGGGTTGCAGGCCGTGCTTGTGCGGGTCGAGCGCGACCGAGTCGGCGTGGGCGATGGCGCGGTAGTGCCGCCGGACGTCCTCGCTGAGCAGCGATTCCTCGCTATCCTGCCACGCCAGCAGCGAGAAAAACCCACCGTAGGCCGCATCGACGTGGAGCCGGAAGTTGTACCGCTCCCGGAGATCCAGGACGTCCGCGATGGGATCGACGGCG
>JBBSMV010000344.1:0-2918 GCA_038232975.1 Rhodothermales bacterium | reverse complement strand
GTGGTCGCCCTGGACGAGGGCAGGCACGAGACCTGCCCCTACGCACCCCCAACCCATGACGTCCAACCCCCAACCGCTCGTCGGCATCGCGATGGGCAGCGAGTCCGACCTCCCGACGATGCGGGCCGCCGCCGACGTGCTCGTCGGCTTCGGCGTGCCCTTCGAGCTGCGGGTGCTCTCGGCGCACCGGACCCCGGACCGGATGACGGCCTACGCGACCTCGGCGCGCGGGCGCGGCCTCCGGGTGCTCGTCGCGGGGGCGGGCGGGGCGGCGCACCTGCCGGGGATGCTCGCCGCGAGCACGACGCTGCCCGTCATCGGCGTGCCGGTCCAGACGCGCACCCTGAGCGGGCTGGACTCGCTGCTCTCCATCGTGCAGATGCCCGGCGGCGTGCCCGTCGCGTGCGTCGCCATCGGGCAGGCGAAGAACGCAGGCCTGCTCGCCGTCCAGATCCTCGCCGTCACCGACGAAACTCTTGCCCGCAAATTGGCCGACTTCCGGGCCTCGGAGGTCGCGCGCGTCGAGGCGATGGACACACGAGTCGAGCGTCTTGAGGTCGGGGGTCGGGAGTCCGCTGATCCTAGACCGACCCCCGACTCCCGACACCCCGGCTCCTCACTCTAAAAACAGGTCGCGCGTGCGCTCGGCGGTGCGGCCGGTGAGCGTGTCGCGGACGCGGAGCGCGAGCGTGTAGAGGCCCGGCTCCTGGTCGGTGGCGTCGATGAGGGTGTAGGTCGCGTCGTCCGGCCCGGTGCCGCCGGCCTCGAACTCGACCGACACCCCGCCGTCGTCGCCGCCGAAGAGGTTCTTGGCGAGCTTCGCCAGCCCGCGCGCGGTGTCCTTCGGCCGGAGCGCCACCTCGACGCTGTACCGGTTCTGGCCGTCTGCGCTCTGGTCGAGGTTGTAGGTCTCGAAGTAGACGTAGATCGGCTGGCGGCGGCTGAAGACGCTCCACGGCGCGGGCTGGACCACGAAGTCGCCCCGGCGGACGCGCCCGCTGCTGACGCCGTCCGTCCCAGCGCCGCCGACGGCGCTCTCGAAGTCCTCCTCGACCTGGTATGCCAGCATCATGTCGCTGACGGCGAGAGCACCTGCGGCGAAGTCGGGCACAGTAACCTCACGGCGCTGCGCGGCCTCGGCGGAGCCGCCGGCCGTCTCGAACTCGACCGACACCGTCGCCGGCCCCGGCCGGGCCTCCATCGGCTGGGTGTCCGTCCAGAGCGTGGCCTCCTCGAACCGGGCGACCTGGCTCGTCTTCAGCCCGTAGAGGGTCCGGCGGCGCTCGACGGTGATGTCCCGGTTGGCGTCGATCA
This sequence comes from Rhodothermales bacterium, assembly GCA_038232975.1. GTDB lineage: Bacteria > Bacteroidota > Rhodothermia > Rhodothermales > JANQRZ01 > JANQRZ01. The sequence continues at coordinate 1,604 of JBBSMV010000344.1, read as the reverse complement.
GGAACGTGCCCGTGCGCACGGTGAGGTTCACGAGGTCGCCGCTGAGATCGGCCTCCGGGCCGAGCGGGATGCCGTAGCTGACGTAGAGGTCGGCCTGCCCGCCCTCGCCCTTGAAGGCGTTGACGAGGTAGGGGATGCGGACTTCGCGGCCGGGGGGCTGGTACGCGTAGCGCTCGGGCTGCTCGCGGAAGATCTCGCGGGCGATCATCTCGTAGTCCATCTTCTCGACCATGCCGGCCGAGACGTCGGCGAAGAAATCGGCCGGCGGCGAGTAGAGGCGGTACTCACCGTTGCGGAAGGGGTCCTCGAAGACGAACTTGAAGTCGCCGTAGTCCCAGACGTTGAAGAGGTTCGAGCGCTCGGCCATGTCGAAGCGCTCGCCGAAGCGCCGCCCGGACTCGACATCGGCCATCTCCACGTTCAGGCCGAAGCCGGTGATGACCTCGCCGAAGTCGCCGACGATGGTCACGTCGGAGCTCGGGGGCCCGTAGCGGACGAGAATGCGGCCGCGCTGCGTGTTCCACCCGCGCAGGCCGATGTCCTCGGCGGCGTAGAGCAGGTCGGCGTAGACGAGCCGGGCGTAGTGCTCGAGCTTGCGCTCGTTGTAGGCGGTGAGGTAGCGCGGGTCCTGGCTCGTCCAGAAGCGCGCGGCGAAGCCAGCGGGATCGGCTCGGTAGCGCGCCTCGTCCTCGTCGGAGAGGATCAGCGAGAGGTCATCGAAGGCGGCGCGCTCGTCCTCTGTCATGAAGCGGAAGGCCTCCTCGAAGCTCTTCGCCGCAGCGTCCGTCCGGCCGAGCCGCTGGTTAGCGAGGCCGAGGTACATCCACATCTCGGGGTCCTCGGGGAAGAAGACGAACATCCGCTCGAGCGGCGCGAGGGCTTCGTCGTAAGCGTCGTTCAGCGCGTAGATTCGCATCAGGTGGTCGTAGACCGGGCGGCGGCGCGGGTCATACTGGAGCGCTTTTTCGAGGTGTCCGACGGCGGCCTCATAGGCCCGGTCGGCGCGGCTGCTGAGGTCGAGCACGCCGGCCCCCTGCGCTTGGAGCGTGGCGATATCGAACGGATTCGTCAGATCAATCCCCTCGGCGGCTCCGAAGTCAGCGCGGCCGGGGTTGCTGCTGGCGGCCCCGGGGTCCTCGAAGAGGGTCTGCGAGCCGGCTTGGCCCTCCGCCCCGCTCCCTAGCCCCTCCTGGTCGTCAGGGTCTAGCACGTTGCGGGTGAGGCTGAGTGTGGGAAGCGCGATGGCGTTGCGGTAGAGCCAGAAGTCGCGGATGTAGGTCGCCCCCAACTCCTCGTGCGCGAAGGCGTTGGTCGAATCGACGGCGAGGATTTGCTCGGCCAGGGCGCGGCGCTTCTCCTGCTGGATGAACTCGGCGATGTTGTTCCACGCCGGGAGCCGGAGCTGCTGCAGGTTGGCGACCATGTACTCGACGTTGTCCGGGTCGAGCGCGCGGGCCTTGCCGATGGCGTCCCCCGCCTCGCCCTTGTCGAAAAGCGGCGTCTCGTAGTAGAGGCGCGAGAGCATGTAGTACGCCTCGGCGTTCTCGGGGTCGGCGGCGACGGCCCGTTCGAACGAGGCTTTGGCGGCCTCGTACTGCTCGGCG
>JBBSMV010000343.1:0-2925 GCA_038232975.1 Rhodothermales bacterium | reverse complement strand
GGCCATGCGCGCCACGATGTCCATCCCCGGCGTCTTCGCCCCCGTCGGGATGGGCCGCTTCCGGCTCGCCGACGGCGGCATCCTCAACAACGTCCCGGCCGACCGGGCCCGCGAGCTGGGGGCGGACGTCGTGCTGGCCGTCGACGTCCTCCCGCACTTTCCGGACAACAGGCTCGGTGAGGCTCCACGCGTCGAAGGGCTGGAGCTGCCGCTCGTGCCGCCGGGCATCCGCGACGTGTGGCAGGCCTCGTTCGTGACCGTCGCCGCGCTGACGGCGCGCAACCTGGAGCGCTCGGCCCCGGAGGTCGTCGTCCGGCCGGCGCTCCCGGCGGACGTGAACCTCTTTCTCGGCTATACGCGCGCCGACGAGCTGATCGCGGCGGGCGAGCGGGCGATGCAGGCGGCGCTCCCGCGGCTCCGCGCCGCGCTCGGCCTCGCCCCCGGCGTTCCCGACCTCTCCGAAGCCCGGCTGCGCTGAGCCGGCGGGCTGCCGGCGCTCCGGTGCTACCTTAGCACGACGCGGCAGCGCAGCTCCGTTCCTTCAGCTGGCCTTTCCGGCTCTAGACTCGCTTCGATTCTTCTCCGACACTCTGTGCCCTCACGCTATGCTCTCCACGCTGCGCTCGCTCCTCGTCCTCGTCCCGCTCGTCTGCGTCCCGCTCCTGGCGGGCTGCATCGAGTTCTACGACGACAGCCTCCCGCCGCCCATCGAGCGCGACCTCGCCGAGATCGCCGAGCGCGACACGCTCGTGGCGCTCACCACCTACAACTCGACCTCGTACTTCCTCTACCGCGGCGAGCCGCTCGGCTACGAGTACGACCTGCTCAAGGCGTTCGCCGAGGCCCACGACCTGGTGCTCAAGATGCGCGTCGTCTCGGACTCGGACAGCCTGTTCATCCTGCTCAACGAGGGGGGCGGGGACGTCGTAGCCTCGCGCGTGGTGCCGACGGCGGCCGACAGCGTCGAGGTCGCCTTCACCCACGCCCTCTACCGCACCGAGCCGACGCTCGTCCAGCGCAGCGGAGCCGCCATGGAGCTGCCGGACTCCGTGGACTCGGTGATCGTCGAGGGGGCCGAAGCCGCCGACACGACGACGGGGATCGTCCGGGCCATCGGCGAGGCCGAGAACCAGCCGGAGGCCGTCGAGCTGAGCGCGCGCCTCGTCTCGGAGCCGGCCGACCTCGCCGGCGAGGCCGTCTACCTGCCGGGCAACTCGCCCTACGAGGAGAACCTCGCCGAGCTCTCCGACGAGGTCACCGGCGACATCTACGTCGTCGAGCTCGGCGGCGACGTCTCGGCGGAGGAGCTGATCCGGCAGGTCGCCGCCGGGACCGTCGACTACACGGTCTCGCAGGAGAACGTCGCCGAGCTGCGGAGCGCCTACTACACCAACATCGTGGTGCGCCCCGTGATGGGGCCGGCGCACGAGGTGGCGTGGGCCGTCCGGAGCAACGCGCCCGACCTCCGGAAGGCACTGAGCGACTGGATCGACGCCAGCGCCAACGAGGGCCTCTTCAGCGCGCTCTACCGGAAGTACTTCGTCGACCGCAGGGGCTATCGCGAGCGCGTCCAGAGCAAGTACCTCACCGGCGAGACCGGCACGCTCTCGGACTACGACGCCCTGCTCAAGAAGGAGGCCGGCGAGCTCGGGTGGGACTGGCTGCTGCTGGCCTCGCAGGCCTACCAGGAGTCGCGGTTCGACCCGCGCGCGCAGTCGTGGGCGGGCGCGGCGGGGCTGCTCCAGCTCATGCCGCCGACGGCCCGGCAGTTCGGCGTCACCGACGCGTTCGACCCCGAGGACAACGTCGCCGGGGCGGTCCGCTTCCTGCGCTGGCTCGAGGACTACTGGGACGACAAGATCCCCGACCCGGCCGAGCGGCTCAAGTTCGTGCTGGCCTCCTACAACACCGGCCACGGCCACGTCGAGGACGCCCGCCGCCTCGCCGCCAAGCACGGCGGCGACGACACCCACTGGGCGGACGTCGCCTTCTGGCTCCTCCAGAAATCGAAGAGCGGTGTCTACACCGACCCCGTCGTGAAGTACGGCTTCTGCCGGGGCCTCGAGCCGGTCACCTACGTCTCGCTGATCCTGGAGCGCTTCGACCACTACCGGCAGTTCGTCACCGACAGCGGCGGGGCCGCCCTCGCCAAGACCGTCCCGAAGGCCCCGCCCGAGGTCAAGGCGCTCGATAACATCACCGGCGGGCGATAACCCCCTACGCATCATGGCCGAGCAGCACAGCCCCCGCTTCGTGCGCCTCGTGGACGAGGCCCGCGCCCGCATCGCCGAGACCGACGTGCCGCGTGTCGCGGAGCGGCTGGAGCGCGGCGACGCCTTCGTGCTCGTGGACGTGCGCGAGGAGCATGAATGGCAGGAGGGCCACCTCCCCGGTGCCGTTCACCTCGGCAAGGGCGTGATCGAGCGCGACATCGAGGAGGCCGTCCCGGACCTCGACGCCGAGGTCGTGCTCTACTGCGGCGGCGGCTACCGCTCGGCCCTCGCCGCCGACAACCTCCGGCAGATGGGCTACACGAACGTGGCCTCGATGGACGGCGGCGTCCGCGGCTGGAAGGCGGCGGGGCACCCGCTGAACGTCACGTGAACGGACGGCCGCTCCTCCGCATTTCTTTAGGGCCTCATCTTTAGGGCCTCAGCGTTCGGCCGACTCGGTCGCCATCAGGATGCGGAGGCCGGCGGCGCGGGCGGCCCCGGCGATACCAGGTTCGGATAAACTGAGTAGGTCTGCCCTCCGCCTCTGCCCCCCATCGTAGCAGGGTCGCTACGTTCTGACACCTCCCTCAAAAGCACCGTCATTCCCGACCCCGATCGGGAATCCAGAGCGCCCAGCACGCCTTCTGGATTCCCGCCTTCGCGGGAATGACTACCATCTTTGCATCTGAGACGATGAGAACTTAGCAGCCCT
>JBBSMV010000342.1:0-2956 GCA_038232975.1 Rhodothermales bacterium | reverse complement strand
CCTTCGCGGGAATGACTACCATCTTTGCATCTGAGACGATGAGAACTTAGCAGCCCTGCCCTCGGCGAGGGGGACAGCCGTGTGCAGCCTTCTGCGAAGTAGGTGCAAACGCGACGGGGGGTGGCTTACAGCACTCCTTTACAGCACTCCTCCACACGTCCTCTATCCGCCATGCGACACGCGGTAGAGGCGGCCGTTCATCTCCTCGGTGAAGAGCAGGCTCCCGTCCGGCAGGATCAGCACGCCGACGGGCCGGCCCCACGTCGTAGGGCCGCTCGGGTCGGTCAGGAAGCCGGTGAGGAAGTCCTCGTAGCCGACGCTCGGCCGGTCGCCCTCGAAGGGGACGAAGACGAGCTTGTAGCCCGTGCCCCGGCTCCGATTCCACGACCCCCGGAAGGCGACGAACGCGCCGCCCCGGTAGCGCTCGGGGAACGCGGAGGGCGCGCCCTCCGGGGCGTCGTAGAACTGAAGCCCGAGCGCGGCCGAGTGGGCCTCGAAGAGCACGTCCGGCGTGACGGTCTGCGCCGCGAGGTCGGGCCGCTCGCTCCGGCCGTCCTCGCTCAGGCGCGGGTCGAGGTTGCCGGGCGCGAGGTAGGCATAGGGCCAACCATAGAACGCACCTTCTTCGACGCGCGTGAGGTAGTCCGGCACGAGGCCGTCGCCGAGGCGGTCGCGCTCGTTGACCGTCGCGTAGAGCGCGCCCGTCTGCGGGTGGACGGCGAGGCCGACGGGGTTGCGGAGGCCGTGGGCGAAGGTGGTCATGCCCGAGCCGTCGAGCGCGAGGCGCTGCACCGAGGCGCGCGGCAGCGGCTCCGGGTCGGCGTTGGACGCCGAGCCGACCGAGACGAAGAGGTGCCGGCCGTCGGGGGCGAGGACGACGTTCCGGGTCCAGTGCTGGTTGTAGCCGCCGCCGGGGAGGTCGGCGATGGTCGAGCCCCGCCCGTCGAGCGCGCCGCCGGTGTACGGGTAGCGCCGGACCTCGTCCGTGTTGCCGAGGAAGAACGCCGGGCCGGCGTCGGTCTCGGCGAAGGCCATCCCGAAGGGGATGTCGAGACCGTTGCCGGCGTCGGCGAAGGTGCTCCGGGCGTCGGCGGCCCCGTCGCCGTCGGTGTCGGCGAGGCGGCGGATGCGGTTCTGCCGGGTCTCGGTCACGAGCACGTCGCCCTCGGGCGTGAGCGCGAGCCAGCGCGGCCGGTCGAGACCGTCGGCCCAGACGTTGACGCGGAAGCCCTCCGGCGCGTAGAGCACCGGGTCGGCCGGCACGTCCACGACGTCGGGGCTTTGGCTGGCGGACTCGGTGGCATACGGCTCCGGGAGGTCGCCGAGCGTGATCCGGTAGGTCTGCGGGTCGAGCGGCCGGGTCTCGATCTCGCCCGGCAGCACGTCTGGCGAGGCCGTCGTGGCGACGGGTAGCGCTTCGGTGGCGGGCGTGCCGGAGGGCGGGCGGTCCGGCGCACAGCCGGCGAGGCCGAGGCAGCCCGTGAGGACGAGGACCGTGGAAAGAGCGGTAACGAGGCGCATGGCGGCGTGGGGGTCGGCGAAGTACCTTTGGAACACTTCCAGGATAGGAAGAGCGGAGGATGGGAAGAGCGAAAGATCTCAAGATTCACCGCCAAGCCATTCTCCTACTCTTCCCCGCTTCCGCTCTTCCCCCATGCCCAACACGCCGCAGCCGCTCGGGGCCATCCTCAGCAAGCTCATCGACGAGGTCGGCTACCGGGAAAAGATCGACGCCGTGCGGGCGGTCGAGACGTGGGCGAGCCTCGCCGGGCCGCAGATCAACGGGGTGACGGAGCGGGCGTGGGTCAAGGACGGGACCCTCTTCGTCAAGGTCCGCTCGGCCCCGTGGCGGCATCAGCTCCACCTCCAGCGCCGCCTGTGGTGCGAGCGGCTCAACGCGGAGTTGGGCCGGCCAGTCATCCGCGAGATCGTGTTTCGCTGAGGGGCTTTTGGTTGTGAGCTTGTGGCTATTGGTTTCTGCGCTCCTACGGGATAGCCAACAGCTAAGAGCCAACAGCTAGGAGCCTCCGCCTCACCCGCTCACCGGACGTACAGTATCGAGGTCGGCGAGCGCGGCGCGGGCTTCCTGGGTGAGGCGGTGGGCGTCGCCGCGCCGGGCGCGGAGCGTGGCATAGCCGGCGTCGAGGAGCGTGCGGGCGGCCTCCGTCTGGCCGAGGTGGCCGAGGCAGATGCCGAGCGCAACACGCGCCTCGGCCGTGTCCGTATGGTCCGCGCCGAAGGCGGCCTCGCGCAGGCGGAGGCTCTCGCGCAGCACCGGCTCGGCCGCGTGCGAAGCCCCCTGCACGTCGAGCAGCCGGCCCTGCCCGAGCAGCGCCGTGGCGAGGTCGGGCTGCCCGGCCGACGTCACCCGGAGCACGGCGAGGGCCTGCGCGTAGAGCGCCGCCGCCGCGCCGAGGTCGCCCTTCGCATAGAGCACCTCGGCGAGGGCCGCGTACTGGTTGCCTACGTCCGGGTGCTCGTCGCCGTACAGGCTGCGGTAGACCGCGAGCGCCTCACGCTCTAGGCGCTCGGCCTCGCCGAGGCCCCCCTGCTCCCGGCGGACGACCGCGAGGTTGTGCGTCGTGCCGGCGACGAAGCGGTGCTCCGGGCCGAAGGCCTCCAGGTCGATGGCCTGGACGCGCCGGTAGAGGGCCTCGGCCGCGGCGTAGCTCCCGCGCTCGCGCATGACGCCCGCGAGGTTGTTCATGGAGGTAGCGAGGCGGGGGTGCTCCTCGCCCAGCCGGGCGCGGTCGAAGGCGAGCACCTCGCGGTAGAGCGTCTCGGCATCGTCGAGGCGGTCTTCCTTGCGGAGGACCACGGCGAGGTTGTTCTTCGACTCCATCGTTTCGAAGTGCTCCTCGCCGAGGACGGCGCGGCGAATCCGAAGGGCCTCGCGGGCGAGCGCCTCGGCCTCGGTCAGCCCCCCCTGGTCCTTGCGCATCATGGCGAGGTGGCT
>JBBSMV010000341.1:0-2968 GCA_038232975.1 Rhodothermales bacterium | reverse complement strand
TGGGCGACAGCCTTGCCGGTCTCGATCTCACGGACGACGCGGAGCTTGAAGGCAGCGGAGAAGGATCTGCGTTTGAGTCTCATGGTGGCAGAAGCTAGGATGCCACCTTAACCGAGTGTCTCACTTCAGGGGTTCACTCCACAACTCCACTAGCGATCAGCATAACGATGTAGGACGTAACGTAGGCTGACTAGAGAATCCGACGGCTCTCTTCCTCGTCGTGGCGGAGTTGGGCGACGAGGGCCTCGGGCCCGTCGAACCGAACCTCATCGCGAATGCGGGCGGTGAAAGCGATGCGGAGCGTGTCTCCGTAGAGGTCCCGGTCCATATCGAAGAGGTGGACCTCGACGCTGAGCGCGCCGTCGGTCTCGAAGGTCGGGCGGCGGCCGACGTTGAGCATCCCCGCCAGCTCCTCGCCGCCGAGTTCGACGCGGACGGCGTAGACGCCAACGCGAGGGACGAGCTTGCGGTCGCCGTGGACGCGGAGGTTGGCTGTGGGATAGCCAATCGTCCGGCCGCGCCCGTCGCCGCGGACGACGGTGCCGGTGAGGAAATACGGCCGGCCGAGCATCTCACCCGCCGTCGCCACGTCGCCCTCGTCGCCGAGGAGCCGGCGGATGGCGGACGACGAGACCGTCGTCTCGCGCACGATCTGCTCGGGGATCACGTCCACGCCGAAGCCGAGCCGCGCGCCGAGGGCTTCGAGCGTCTCCCTACTTCCGCTCCGGTTGCGCCCGAAGCGGTGGTCGTACCCGACGACGACCTCGCGCAGCCCGACCGTCCCGATGAGGACCTGCTCGACGTAGGCTTCGGGTTCGAGGTTCGAGAGGTCACGCGTGAACGGGAGCACGACGAAGCGGTCGATCCCGAGGCTCTCGAGGAGGTCGGCGCGCTCGTCGAGCGTGGTCAGGAGCGGGACGTGCTCGCCGAGGACGACCTCGCGCGGGTGCGGGTCGAACGAGACGACGACGCTGCGCCCGCCGACGGCGGCAGCGCGCTCGCGGAGGTAGCCGAGGATCGCCTGGTGCCCGAGGTGGACCCCGTCGAAGGTGCCGACCGTCAGCACGGAGCGGTCGTCGCGGGTGATCTCGTCGGGGCCGAACTCTCGTTTCATAGGACGTAAAACGTATCGCGTAACCGCGAAGCAGACCGAAGGAAACGTAAGGGTACTGATCCGAGCGCGAGCGGCGAGGATCAGGACCTGCCCTCTGCTGTCTGCCCTCTGTCTGCCCTCTGTCTCACCGCCTCGCGCAGCGCATCGAGCGTCCACGCCTCGTCCACGCCGAATGGGCCAATCGCTGTGCGCCGCAGCGCCGCGAGGTGCGCCCCGACGCCGAGCGCCTGCCCGAGGTCGTGCGCGAGCGTGCGGACGTAGGTCCCCTTCGAGCACTCGACGACGAAGTCTACGTCGTCGCTCCTAGCTCCGTCTCTACGAGACGCGTCTCCGTGCCGGGCCACCAGGTCGAAGCGGTAGACGGTGACGGGGCGCGCCGCGCGCGCGACGGTCTCGCCGCGCCGGGCTTTTTTGTAGAGCCGCTCGCCGCCCACCTTGACGGCCGAGAACATCGGCGGGCGCTGCTCGATCTCGCCGAGAAACGCCTGCCGTGCGGCGTCGAGGTCCGCGTCCGTGACGCCCGAGGCATCGCGGGTTTCGACGACCTCGCCGTCGGCGTCGTAAGAATCCGTCGTCTGGCCGAGCCGGATCGTGCCGGTGTAGGTCTTGGGCAGGCCCATGAACTGGTCCTGGAGGCGCGTCGCGTCGCGCTCGACGAGGCAGATCAGGAGGCCGGTCGCGGCAGGGTCGAGCGTTCCGGCGTGGCCGATCTTTTTAGTGCCGAGGAGGGGGCGCAGCCGGCGGATCACGTCGAACGACGAGAGGCCGCCGGGCTTGTCCACGAGCAGGATCGCCGCCTCGCCCCGGCCGGGCAGAGGGCCTGCCTTCGTGACGATCGGCGGGGTGGCCGGCGCGCCGGGCGGCTCAGCCATCACGCCCCGGCTCCTCATCCGCCGACGGCTCCGGCAACGGTTCCTCCGACGGCTCCGGCGCAGGACCGTCTTCGCTGCGGGACTCGTCCCCGCGCTCGGCGCGGATGCGCTCGAAGAGCTCCTCCATGCGGGCGGCCTGCTGCTGCGAGTCGTCGAGGAAGAACTTCAGCTCGGGGATCTTGCGGACCTGGTGGCGGATGCGCTGCGCGAGCGCGTGCCGGACCTGGGGCGCGAGGTCTTCGAGCCGGCGGAACGCGATCTGCTGGCGCGCCGGGTCCTCGCCGAGGATGCTCACGTTGACGTAGGCGATCCCGAGGTCGTTCGTGACGCGGACGCCCGTGACGGTGACGAGCGCCTGCGACGCCTCGTGGAACTCCCCGCCGAGGAGGTCGGCGACCTCGCGCTGCACGACGCGGGCGAGCCGCTCGGTTCGGATAGACATGGGAATGTCAAGTTGCGAATGGCGAATGACGAGCGGGGGCTGCGAGCGACCATTCGTACCTCGTCACTCGTACCTCGCCATTCGCTAGACTTGCAGCTTGCGCTGCTCCTCGAAGACCTCGTAGGCCTCGATCTGGTCGCCGACCTTGATGTCGTTAAAGTTCTGGATCGAGAGGCCGCACTCGTAGCCACTCGTCACCTCGCGGACGTCGTCCTTGAAGCGCTTGAGCGACGACAGCTCGCCCTCGTAGACCACGACGCCCTCGCGGACGAGCCGGATCTTGTCGCCCCGGCGGATCTTGCCTTCGAGCACGTACGAGCCGGCGATCGTGCCGATGCGCGGGATTTTGAACGTCTCGCGGACCTCGAGCATCCCCAGCGTCTTCTCCTTCTCCTCGGGTTCGAGGAGGCCTTCGAGCGCGTCGCGCACGTCCTCGATGGCGTCGTAGATCACCGAGTAAAACCGGATATCGATCTCCTCGCGCTCGGCGATCTGGCGGACGCCGGCCATCGGGCGGACCTGGAAGCCAAAGATGATCGC